>CAISYL010000215.1 GCA_903889655.1 uncultured Alphaproteobacteria bacterium
CGGCGGCTTCGTCGCGGGCGTGGCACTCGCCTTTTCCGCTTCGCCGGAATCCCCATCCATCTATTGCGTCGAACCCGAAGGTTTCGACGATCACCGTCGATCGCTCATCGAGGGTGCGCGCGTCACGAATGCAACGGGCGGTGCCGCGACGATCTGCGATGCGCTGATGGCGCCGAAGCCGGGCGAAATCACTTTCGCGGTCAATCGGCGCCTTCTCGCGGGAGGCCTCGCCGTCAGTGACACGGAGGTGGAAGCCGCCATGCGCTTTGCCTTCGAGGAATTGAAACTCGTGGTCGAGCCCGGTGGTGCGGTGGCATTGGCCGCATTGCTTTCGGGCAAGATCGACACACGCGGCAAGACGGTCGCGCTGGTTCTCAGCGGCGGAAATGTCGATCCGGTCTTCTTTGCAAGAGTGATCGCGGCGGATTAGCCGATCATGGTCTCGGCCTCGCCCACCTCACGGGGATGCGAGAGGAGAGCATCGAGACGCTGCTCCAGATAGCGCAGCGCCGTAACGAGCCTCGTCATGCGCTGGCCTGTCATGTCCTGAAACGAAGACGCCATGAAGATGCCGCGCGCATGGGTCTCGATCTCGTCGCAGAGATCGCTGTCCGCGCCGCGCTTGCGCAATTGTTCGCCGATGGCCTGAAGCCGCTCGACGGCGGCGAGAACGTCCAGCGTCGCGCGCTCCGCCGCCACGGCGATGCTTTCGGGATCCTGTGCGACATTTCCCGCCCGCAGGTTGAGCCCGTCTCGCGGCCGGATCGCGGCAAGCTCGCAGCGCGTCGTCGCGATCGACTGGCGCATGTCTTCGAGGTCGCGATAGAGAAGATCGAGATGAACGCCGGCCCCGGCGTCGGTCGCGGACTGGATCGCCGCGTTGTAGAGCCGGTCGATGGCTTCGAGCAGGCGGTCGGTTTCGACGGCACGAGTGCGGCGCGCATATTCGGCCAGAAACCAGCGGCCGCGCGGGCTGTCCAGCACGGCCTGTTCGATCGCGTCGTATTCGTCTCGGATTTCGGCCGGTTCGCTCATCTCGCCCCACCGGGTTTGGCTGATCGTTCGATTGTCGGTGGAATTGCTTACCTTTTGCTTACCATGTGTGAGCCCGATTCCGGCCCTTGCGGCCCGTTCCGGGGCATGGCACCCATGGGCCGAGCGAAGCGATCAGCGAGGAAACGATGACTACCCGCCATCTGCCCATCGATATCGAAGCCGTGAAAGGCTTCATGGACGCGGAAGAGGGCTGGGCGCTTCACGACGCGGCGCTCGAAGCCTCGAAGCTCGGACCTTGTCTGGAGATCGGTTCCTATTGCGGCAAATCGACGGTCTATCTGGGCACAGCCTGCCAGCGGAACGGCGCGGTCCTTTACGCCCTCGACCATCACTACGGCTCGGAGGAAAACCAGAAGGGCTGGGAGCATCACGACACCTCGCTCTACGACGCCGAGACGGACAGGCTCAACACTTTCCCAATCTTCCGCCGCACACTGCGCATGGCGAAACTGGAAGATACTGTGGTCCCGATCGTCGCCCCTTCGGCCGTCGCCGCGAAGGGCTGGGCGACACCCCTCGGCATGGTCTTCATCGATGGCGGTCACGGGATGGAACCGGCACTCGCCGACTACCGTCACTGGGCGCCCCGCGTCGTTCCCGGAGGTCTTCTCGCGATCCACGACGTCTTCCCCGACCCGAAAGACGGCGGCCGCCCGCCGCATGAGATATTCATGATGGCGCTGGCGTCGAACCTCTTCGCGGAAGAGCGTGCGGTGAAGAGCCTCAGGATATTGCGGCGTCTCGGCTGATGGATAAACGGTGCTTGTCAGCTGCTTATATGGCGAGCCCGGATGACATGTGGTCCTGCGCCGGGCGTCTTGGCGATGTCGCCGCCAAGGTAGCGAACGGCAATTCCGTCTAGGTTCAGATCTTCCCGATCTCCGAAGCCAAGAGCCTCCAACTCGCGCGCCATGTTCTCTGGGTCAAAGTCGCTCAACCAGGGTTCGCCTCTTTCCGAAGCACGCCTGCCAAGCTCAACCATCTCTGCGCGCCGCTCGGGTGGATAGTTCTCGAGTGGCTCGCTGTAGTCGAACACAACCTCCGACCCCGGAACGCTTGCGATGTAGCGTAAAGTAGCCGAAATGGCGGCCGATCGGAGGTAAGGCACGACACCCAGCCAAAGAAAGAAGGCGGAGCGACGTGGATCGAACCCGGCACCTTGCAAGCAGCTCCCTAACTCCTGGCTCTCAAAATCAATTGCCGCAAATGTCGCCGATGCCGGCACG
>CAISYL010000216.1 GCA_903889655.1 uncultured Alphaproteobacteria bacterium
ATGGAGGCGCGGAAAGATCGTAATGCTTGTGGTGTCGATGCCCTGATGCATGAGTTCGGCGCGTGTCGCGGCCGCCAGCTCGGCAAGAGGCGCATCGAGCCGCGCAAGACTTTCCGTGTCGAGCGTCTCTTCGACCGCGTGCTCCCGGCTCGCGCGAACATCCGCGAGTCCCATCCCATAAGCGGACAAGACGCCGGAGAATGGATGAAAAAGGATTTTTCGCATGCCGAGTGCGTCGGCCACGAGGCAGGCGTGTTGCCCGCCCGCGCCGCCGAAACAGCTCAACGCATAGTCCGTCACGTCATGGCCGCGCTGCACGGAAATCTTCTTGATCGCCTGCGCCATGTTTTCGACGGCGATGCGGATGAAGCCGTCGGCGGCCTCTTCCGGGGCCTTGCCGATCGCCCGTGCGGCCTCGTCGAACCGCGCCCGCGCGGTACCTGCATCGAGCGCCTCGTCGGCATGCGGTCCGAAGACCTGCGGAAAGAATTCCGGCATCAGCTTGCCGACCATCACATTGGCATCGGTAACGGTCAGCGGCCCGCCACGCCGATAGGCGGCCGGTCCGGGATTGGCGCCGGCGGAATCCGGCCCGACGCGCAGGCGCATCTCGTCCCAGTGCAGGATCGACCCGCCTCCCGCCGCGACCGTGTGGATCTGCATCATCGGCGCACGCATGCGCACGCCCGCAACCTCCGTCTCGAAGCTCCGTTCGAGTTCGCCGTCGTAGTGGCAGACATCGGTCGACGTGCCGCCCATGTCGAAGCCGATGATGCGGGAGAACCCGGCGATCCGGCTCGTCTCGACCGCACCGACGACGCCGCCCGCCGGACCGGACAGGATCGCGTCCTTGCCCTCGAAGAGCTGCGCATCGGTGAGCCCGCCCGAGGAGCGCATGAAGAAAAGCCGCGTGTCACCGCCGAGCGCCGCTGCGACGCGGTCGACATAGCGCCTCAGGATTGGCGACAGATAGGCGTCGACGACTGTCGTATCGCCGCGTGACACGAATTTCATCAGCGGACTTACGTGGTGGCTCGCCGAAATCTGGGTGAAGCCGATTTCGCGCGCGATGTCGGCGGCGCGTTGCTCATGTGCCGGATACCGATAGCCATGCATGAAGCAGATCGCGACGGCGTGGATGCCATCGGCATAGGCCTCGGCCAGCGCGCGCCGCGTCGCGTCCTCGTCCAGCTGAGTCAGAATTTCGCCCTGGGCCGTCAACCGCTCGTCGACCTCCGCCGAACGCTCGAACAGCATATCCGGCCTCTCGATCCTGAGCCGGAAGAGGTGAGGGCGGTTTTGATAGCCGATCCGCAAGGCATCGCCGAAACCCCGCGTCGTGAGAAACAGAACTCGCTCGCCCTTGCGTTCGAGGAGCGCGTTGGTCGCGACTGTCGTCCCCATCTTGACCGCGCCGATACGCTGCGCGGGGAGTCCGTCGCCCGGCGCAACGCCCAGAAATTCCCGGACGCCCTGCAACGCCGCGTCGTCGTAATGCTCCGGATTGTCGGAGAGCAATTTGCGCGCGACGAGCCCGCCATCCGGCATGCGCGCGACGATGTCGGTAAACGTACCGCCTCGGTCGATCCAGAAATCCCAGCGGTCGTTCATGGCGGAAATGTGTCTTCGTTGGCTGTCGGGGAACGGAGCGGGGTCGCATTACTTTACGGCAAGGAACGCGCGCCGGTCCCGCTCGTTTATTGGAACAGGACGCTGGAGGAAAGAGGAGCGCATCATGAGGAGAACTTCGGTTCCTGCAAGACTCGCCAAATTCGCCGTCATCGGCGTCATCCTGCTGTCACCCGTCGGTCTCACGGCCTGCGGCACGCTGGTCGGTGCGGGCGTCGGCGGCGTTGCGGGTAATCAGATCGGCTCCGGTCGCGGCAAGACGGCCGCCACCATCGGCGGCGCGGCCGTGGGCGCGG
>CAISYL010000217.1 GCA_903889655.1 uncultured Alphaproteobacteria bacterium
CGATCCCTTCGGCGTCGTGCATCCGCGCATCGACTATCCGGGCGTGCCGGTCGATCATTCGACGATCGAGAAGAACTACGATGTTCTGAAAAATGTCGAGATTCCGTTGCGACCGCATTTCGGCGTCATCGGCCTTGCGCCGGATCATTGGGGCATCGTCGATTCCGTGCCGCCGGCCTATTTCGGCGGCAATCTCGACAACTGGCGGCTGGGCAAGGGCTCGCGCATCTATCTGCCGGTGGCCGTTGCCGGGGGACTGCTTTCGATCGGCGATCCGCATGCCTCGCAAGGCGATTCCGAACTCTGCGGCACAGCGATCGAATGCTCGCTGACGGGCATCTTCCAGATCGTTCTGCACAAGAAACGCGATCTCGAAGGGCAGATTTTCGATCTCGATTATCCGCTGATCGAGACGGTGGACGAGTGGGTGATCCTGGGCTTCAGCCACCCGAATTATCTGAAGGAACTTGGACGCAACGCGCAGACGGACGTCTACAAGCAGTCGTCGGTCGATATGGCGATGCGCGATGCGTTCCGGAAAACGCGACGCTTCCTGATGGCGGCGAAGGGGCTCACCGAGGATGAAGCGATCTCGCTGATTTCGGTGGCGGTCGATTTCGGCGTCACGCAGGTCGTCGACGGCAATTGGGGTGTCCATGCGACGATCCGCAAGGAGATGTTCAAATCGTGAGCGAAGCGGGCGGCCGGGAATCCGCCCAGCCCAAGTTTTCGTTCCGGCACGGCCAATCGCAATCCGGGGGGAGGTTCTAGACTATCCGCGTCGGCTGGTCGGGCCGGCGCATTGAATCCCGTAGAGGAACCTGGCACATGGCCTATAGCGCGTTGACAGTAAAGCCGGTGACGGTGCGGATCGGTGCGGAGATTTCCGGCATCGATCTTTCGAAACCTCTTTCAAACCTGCAGCGTCAGGAATTGAACGATGCCTTGATGGAGCATCAGGTCATCTTCTTTCGCGATCAGAATCTCGATCACGAGGCGCATAAGGCGCTGGGCCGGGCATTCGGCGATCTCGTCATCCATACCGGCGTCAAGGGCCTCGACAATCACCCCGAGATCGTGGCGATCCATGCAGACGGCGCGTCGAAATATGTCGCCGGCGAGAACTGGCACTCGGATCTCACCTGCAACGAAATCCCGCCGATGGGCAGCATCCTTTATCTGCCGATCGTTCCGGAAGTCGGCGGCGACACGATGTTTGCCAGCATGTATGCGGCCTATGACGCGTTGTCACCGCGCATGAAGCAGTATCTCGAAGGACTGACGGCCGTTCACGATGGCGAGCACGTCTACCGACCGCTGACTGACGATCCGAACAAGCGATTTCCCTGCTCTGTGCATCCGGTGATCCGCACGCATCCGGTGACGAAGCGTAAGGGCATTTTCGTCAATGCGTCCTATACGACGCAGATCGTCGGCGTCTCGAAGGACGAGAGCGACGGGATATTGAACTTCCTTTACAAGCACTGCGCCAACCCGAATTTCCATGTCCGGTTTCGGTGGCAGCCGAACTCTGTGGCCTTCTGGGACAATCGCTGCACGCAGCATCTGGCCGTGTGGGATTATTTCCCGCAGGTGCGTTCCGGTTTCCGCGTCACGGTGGCCGGCGAAAAGCCGATGTAATGGAAATTGGCGATCGCGAGCCTCGCCCGCGATCGCCGGATTTTCTCAGGCTTCGTCTTTGCCGAAAACGATGCCGACCGTCGTGGGCGCCCATTTTGCCAGTTCGAGCTGGAGGGCGCTGAGTTTACGGCCCATATAGAACATTGCGTCCGTGCCGAGCAACAGGTGCATCGGCGCGTCGCGCGAACCGGCGATGTCGACGATGGCGCGAGCGGCTTTCCTGGGATCTCCAGGTTCATGGCCCGCATGTTCGGCAAGTATCTTCTTCGACAGATGCGCAGTTGGCGCATAGTCGTCGATCTGGCGCGCCGCGACGGCGAGGGAACGACCGGCAAAATCCGTCCGCAAACCGCCGGGCTCGACGTTCGTTACCTTGACGCCGAGAGGCGCGAGTTCGTCGGCAAGCGTCTGGCCGATCGCCTCGAGCGCATGCTTGCTCGCGCAGTAGGGGCCCGTTCCCGCCCAGATGGCGAGACCGCTCACCGAGGTCACGTTGATGATGTGGCCGGCGCGCTGCTGGCGCATGAAAGGGATGACGGCCTGAAGCACAGCGATGGCGCCGAAGACGTTGACGTCGAAGAGCGCGCGGATTTCGGCGAGACTCGTCTCTTCGATCGCACCCATAAGCCCATGGCCGGCATTGTTGACGAGAATATCGATTCCGCCGAGCACGTGCTCCACGGTTTCGACCGTCGTGCCCACATTCGCTTCATCCTTCACATCGAGGATGAAACCGAAGGACCGCCCCGGCGCGAGCTTGTCAAAGGCCGCCTTGTCGGTCGCGTTGCGCACCGTGCCGGCGACAGTGTCCCCGGCGGCGAGGGCCGCCTCCGCAATCGCGCGACCGAGTCCGCTGCTCACGCCCGTAATCAGCCAATTGCGCTTCTTTGGCGCTGTCATTTACTCACCTGTCTTATCTGAAGTTCGCTGTCGGGCTCAGTAGGGCCGATCGCCCTTGACCCACATCCGGTACATCTGCCGGAAGTATTTCTTGTCGTCGTAGAGCGTACCCGTGTGGAGCGTGCAGCGGTTGTCCCACATGAGGATATCGCCGACCTGCCACTTGTGACGGAAGACGAATTTTTCCTGGGTCACGAAGTCGACGAGTTCGTCGACGAGGGCGAGGGCCTTCTCGGTTTCCATGCCCTCGATGCCTTTCACCGTGCCGGTGCTCACCCAGAGCGCCTTGCGGCCGTCCGCCGGATGGGTGCGGATCAGCGGATGGAAGACATCGGGATTTTCGAGCTTCTGCTGCTCCGTCAGCTCGCCACGGAGAAATTCGCGGGTCGCCATGAAGTGCTGATAGCTATGGTGCAGGACGAGGCCGTCGAGCTTTGCCTTTTCCTCGTCCGTCAGTGCGTCATAGGCGGCACAGCAATCGGCGAGCATCGTATCGCTGCCCTCTTCCGGCACCTCCACAGCATAGAGCATCGTGCTCATGACGGGTTCGGCCTTGTAGGAATAGTCGGTATGCCAGCCGACGCCGTCATTATGGGCGCCGATCGGCTTTCCATCGACGACGCGGTTCGACAGGATGTAAATCTTCGGATAGCCGGGCAGCGTGAATTGCGTCTGCGTGTGGTCTTCCGGCTCGCCGAACAAGCTGATGAAGGAGAGAATCCGCTCCGGCGTCATGTCCTGCTTGCGCAGAAGGATGGCACCATGGCGGTGAAACGCCTGGACGACCTGATCGAGCGTTTCCGGCTCCGCCGTGGTGAGGTCGACATCCAGTATTTCGGCGCCGAAGCCGGGTTTCAATTCGCGCGTCTTCAGCTTCAGTGCCTGCATTTCCATCGCTGCGGTCCTCTACCAGTTGCTCATCTTCTATAGATGCGAAAGTCGGACCAGGTCTTGCACTGGGACGCCTGTTCCTTTGCGCTGGGCCGCTTTGCGGGATTTCGGCGCGCGGGTGATCAGGATTTGAGCACTGGTGCCTTTTGAGTGCGCGCATTGCCTCCGTCCGGCTTTTTGGGCAGCAGCTCGGAGCGAGATCGCGTCGGGGTTTCGGAAATTAGGATCGAAGGCCCCAATAGTTTGATTGTCGGCGCATCTCCCACGTGGTGGAGAGGGCGGCGCTGTCCTCAGGCGCACATGTTCTTGTCTATTTGCCGTTCGACGGCTCGTGCGTGATTACGAAGTGAGCAATTGCAAAAGCTCGATGACAAAGCCCGCCAAACCGGACTTCGGCGACGCCCCGCATAAACGGCATTTCTCGCTAAAAACTGCGGGAAATCAATAAGTTAACAATTTGGCACATGTCTTGCGATCTTTGCTGCAGTGCGGCGATGGCAGGCCTTCGGGGGCGCTATCGGCCGCGTGTAGAGAAAGAATGGGGGCGTAAGCATGAATCGCTTAAGTGAGTATCTCTGTTCTGCCCTGGTTCTGGCGGCGGCCGTTGCGGCCTCGCCAGCAGCCAGAGCAGCCGATGCAGCAACGACGACACCACCCGCTACAACAACGGCCGAGACGACGACTTCCGGCGCGCAAGCGACGGTTCCGTCGTCATCGCTCTATGATGCCGGCGAGATGACGGTCATCTCCGAGCGCGACAAGGCGGGGCTGCTCGAAACGGAGCCGAACGATCTCCTGTTCGGGCTCAGCAAGTCGCTGCTCGAAACGCCGCGCTCCGCAAGCTTCGTCAGCGACACGACGCTCGAGCGCTACGGCATCGAGAAGGTCGACGATCTGACGAAGACCTCGCCCAGCACCTTCACGTCGAGCTTTTATGGCGTGTCCGGCGCGGTCAACATTCGCGGCACATTGGCCGAGACGTATTTCCGCGGCTTCAAGCGTGTCGAAAACCGCGGCACCTATGAAACGCCGATCGGCGCGGCATCTCGCGTCGACATCGTGCGCGGTCCGCCGACGACGAATTTCGGCCCCGGCAAAGTAGGCGGTTTCCTCAACTTCGAGCCGAAAACGACGAAGCTGGAAGACGGCGGATACATCAAGGACGTGACCGGAGAGGTCGATGCGACCGTCGGTTCCTATGGCAAGAAGAACCTCGCCGTCGAGGCCGGCGCGCCGATCACGATCGGCGCCACCAAGGGCGGCGCCTACATCTATACGGAGTTCGAGGATTCCGACAGCTTCTACGAGGGCATTCATCCCAAGCACCAGATGGCGGAACTGTCGACCAACTTCGATTTCATGGACGGCGTTTCCACGGCAACCGGCGGGATGTTCTATCACTCCACCGGATATGTTCAGACACCCGGCTGGAACCGTGTCACGCAGGATCTGATCGATAATGGCACCTACATCACGGGCCGCGATACGTCGCTCGTCGACTCGAACGGTAACGGGCGTCTGGATCCCGGCGAAATCACGACGCCCAACGGATCTCTGACCAATGGCGGATATGGCGGCGTGGGAGATGCGGCCACTCTCGACACGGGCGTCGGGACGACCAAGCTCAGCCGGCGTACGGTCTATGTCAGCGACGCGGACTTTTCGAATACCTACACGGCGACGGCCTATCACGATATTTCCAAGGCTTTCACCGACGGTTCTGAACTGAAGGCCCAGTTCTTCTTCGACAGCCTCAAGAACGAGCGTTTCGTCAGCTACGGCTATCCATCCGCCTACAATACCTGGGTTGGAGAAGGTCGCCTCAGCTATACGTTCTCGCTTGCACCGAAGGGCACGGGCCTGACGATCGATAACAATTTCGGCACCGGATATCGGTTCCACAATGCGCATGCCAAGGAGAGCTTCAACTCCGGGCGCATCGCCGTCGATCGCCGCGATCTGAGCTATGGCGCGACCCCGACAGATACCATGGCCAGCCCCTGGGACGATTCAGGTCAGGATTGGGAAACCAATATCACCTCCCGTTGGGGCGATGCCGGTCTCTTCGGCACCAGCGATATCAAATTCAATATCGTGGATATCACACTCGGCGGACGCTACGATCATTACGACTTGACCACGCAGGATAACGGCTCGCTGACCTATGCCTATCCTCTCGGTCAGAAGTTCGACGGGCGTGCCGGGCGCTTCACCTACAATGCCAGCATAATGCTGATGTTCGACTCGGGCATTCGCCCCTATCTCACACACGCCAAGACCTCGGCGGTGGAAATCGGGCAAGCGGATGAAGTCTCCCCGGCTCTGGTTCTCAGCAACTCCTGGATATCGGACGGCAAGCTCGACGAAGCCGGTATCAAGTTCGAATTGTTCGACGCTGTCCTGACGGGTTCGCTCGACGTCTATCGTCAGGAACGTACGCGCTTTGCCAGTATCAGCAACACGGTCGTCGGCACCGTGGGCAGGGGCGCCGAACTCGAACTTCGTTATCTCGCGACGAAGAACCTCAGCTTCACCTTTGCGGGTGATGTGCAGAAGACGACGATCACGGGTCCGGACACGAGCTACTATATCGTGCCGTGTTCCGTATACGGTAATACGGACCCGACGCAGTATTATGGCGGTGCGTGCGCATCGTATAATGGTGTCGCCGGACTCGGCCAGACCGGCAACTACAAGGACGGTACGATCCCTGACTCCGTTGTCAGTCTTTTCGGGACCTATACGACGGACAAGTATGACTGGGGACAGGCGGGCGCCACGCTTGGCGCGACGCATGTCACCAGCACCACGGGCAAGATCACCAACGTATCGGTCAAGTATCCTGCCTATACGCTCGTCCAGGCTTCGGCCTTCTACGCCCTCGGCGATGTGCAAGTCTCGCTCAACGTCGATAACCTCTTCGACGAAACCTACTTCACGCCACTTGCCGATCTCTACTCCGATGCCGCCGTTCTTCCCGGCACCGGACGCGAATGGCGTATCGCGCTGAAGTACAAGTTCTGATCGATACCTGAATCGTAAGTAGCGTAATCAAGCTGGAGGCCAACATGAATTCGCGTCGAGGTAAGTTCTACCCGTGGCTCATTCTGTCGGCCTTCAGCTTGATGTTCTTCGTCGTTACCGCAGCGACCTTCACGTCGCTCGGTGTCGTTCTTCCCAGCATGGTCAAGGAGCTTGGCTGGGACTGGACCGCAGCCGGCATGGGCTTCACGCTTCTCGGGATATCATGCGGTCTTTCGAGCTATCCGCCAGCCATGACGATCCGTCGCTTCGGTGTCCGGGCGACGATCGTGATCGGCACGCTGATCCTGGTGGCGGGCTTTCTTTGCCTTTTCGCCACGCATTCCGTCTGGCTCTATTTCATCGGCACGACGCTGGCGGGAACCGGATTTTCCTTCGTCTCCACCGTGCCCGGCACCTATGTCATCGCGCGCTCCTTCGAAAAGCAGTCGATGGCCTTCGGGATCTATTTCACCGTCGGTGGACTTGGCGGCATCGTCGGTCCGCTCATCTATTTCACCGCCATGGCGCTCTGGGGCGACTGGCGAATGCACTGGATGATCGTGACGGTTGCGACCGTCGTCGCGGCCGCCATCATTCTTCTCATTCTGCGCGAAGACGATGAGGAAAAGCGTGTAGCCGCCGAGGTCGAAGCCGCGGCGGCGGCGAGGACCGCCTCGACCATCTACACGACCCGGCAGGCCTGGACGGTACGGCGTGCGTTGAGAACGCCGCAATTCTATCTCATCAGCGCGGCCTATATCTCGTTCCTGCTCTGCGGCATCACTGTGAACAGCCTTTCCGTCGCGCATCTGACCGAGCGCGGTGTCTCGATGGCGATTGCGGGCAGTCTCCTAAGCATCGAGGCTTTCGTGAATTCGCTTTCGCGCGTGCTGAGTGGACTGATCGGCGAAGTGTTGGAGCCGAAATTCGTTCTGCTTGCCGCATTGACGAGCCTCGTCATCGGCATGGTCTCGCTGAGCTTCGCATCGTCGTTTCCGTTCCTCGTCGTTTATGCCATGGCAATCGGCTTCGGTTATGGCGCGACGTTCCTCGCGACCTCCGTTCTTCTCGCGAACTATTACGGGCGGAAGCCTTATCTCGAACTTTTTTCGATCATGAATGTTGCCGCGACGCTGGCGTCCTGCGGGCCTCTGTTGGGCGGACATCTCCGCGACACGACGGGAAGCTTCGTGCCTGCCTTCCTTCTCTATTCGATCGTGCCGGCCATCGTCTTCTTCGGTGTCACCGTCATGGGCCCGCCGCGTTTCGTCGAAAACGGGGACGCGGAGGCAGAGGCCGGCGAGGCCGCGAGTGCCGAGCCCCGCATCAGTGCTGTTCTGTGAGTGAAGGGACCAAGACAATGACAATGAAGGAATTTGGCGTATTTCTCCCGATCGCCAACGGCGGGTGGATCATCTCGGAGAATGCGCCGACGCTCGACGCGTCCTATCGGCAGAATCGCGAGGCGGCCATTCTGGCCGACGAAATCGGCCTCGATTTCATCATGTCCATGGGCAAGTGGCGCGGCTTCGGCGGCAAGACCGATCACTGGGGCACAACGCTCGAATCCGTCACGATGATGGCCGGCATCGCCGAGGTCACGAAAAAGGCGAAGCTCATCGCGACCGTGCATACGCTGCTGCAAAATCCGGCAGTTGCCGCAAAGATGATCGCGACGCTTGATCAAATCAGCGGCGGTCGTGCCGGGCTCAATATCGTTTCAGGCTCGTTCAAAGACGAATTCGACCAGATGGGCGCCTGGGACGATACGCTCGATCACGACGATCGCTATGTCTATGCAGAGGAGTGGGCGACGCTCGTTCGCCGGCTCTGGAGCGAGAAAAGCGTGACGTATGAAGGCCGTTTCTTCCATTTCAAGGATTGCGTATCCGAGCCGAAGCCGGTGTCGAAGCCGCGTCCCTACATGATATGTGCGGGCAATTCGGAACGTGGACTCCGGTTCACCGTCCGAAATACCGACGCCTGCTTCATAGGTGGCCGCGATCTTGCAGATACACGGGAGATAAGCCGGCTCGCGAAGCGGATCGCGGGCGAGTACGATACGAGTATCAAGAGTTTCTGTATGTGTACCGTTATTACGGGCGAAACCGATGCGGACGCCCAGGCGCTTGCGAATTACTATCGCGCGGGCGTCGACGAAGGTGCCGTCAAGGGCATGATGCGCAGCTACGGCCTCGATCCGGATGGCCGTGACAATGCGATGATCGCGCGCGCGCGCAATGCCTTCATGACGCAGACGGCGATTGGTACGCCAGAGACCTGCCGCCGCGAGATCGAGACGCTGCTTGTCGAGGGCGAACTTGACGGCGTCATGCTGATTTTCCCCGATTACGTCGAAGGATTGACCACATTCGGCCGTGAAATCCTGCCGGCGCTGAAAGGGGTGTTCGCGTGAGCGCCGGAGGCGCTGCCGCGGCGCCGGATACGCTCGCAAGCTGGGTCGATCCGACGCGGACCGCTGTCGTCGTAATCGACATTCAGGTCGACTTTGCAGCACCCGAAGGGCTTCTGGGCAAAGCCGGCGTCGACGTTTCGGTGTTGACGCCCGCGATTTCGAAGGCGAAAGCGCTTGTCGATGCGGCGCGGAGTGCCGACGTGCCAGTTATTTTTGTGGGGCTTCAGACGGCGCCTGAAACGGATTCCTCCGCCTGGAAGGAATGGATGCGTAGGCGTTCCCGGACGCCGGACGAAGAGATGGCCATCTGTCGCGTTGGCACGGCCGGAGCCGAATTTTGCGATCCGAAGCCGCTCGATGGCGAACTCATCGTCGGCAAGCCGAAATATAGCGCCTTTGTCGGAACGCGCTTCGAGGAGCAACTGCGCGAACGCGGCATCGATACTCTGGTCGTCTGTGGCATCACGACGGAATGCTGCGTCGACTGTACCGTGCGCGACGCGTTCCACCGCGATTTCCACGTGTTCCTCGTCGAGGATGCTTGTGCCGCATATGACGAAGAGGTGCATCAGGGGTCGATGCGCGCGCTCATCCTCAATTGCGTTATTCCGGTTACGACCGCCGATGTGAAAGCTGCGTGGCAGGCCTGCGAGCCTGCGGCGCTCAGAGCGAAGGCGGGCGCGTGATGGGCGATTATTTCAACCTCAATGCGGCGGCGCCTTTCAAGGTCAGCGATGAAGAGCGGCAGGCTATTGCGGCCAAGATCGATGTCGATGAACTTTGCGATCTCGCGCTGACGCTCGGCAATATTCCCGCGCCGTCGCGGAGCGAGGCGGCGGCGAGCAAATTCGTCTTCGACTGGATGGAGAAAGAGGGCTTCGGGCCGCGCAGCGTCGGTGCGACACCGGAGCGCCAGAATGTCATCGGCGAATATGGCGGAACGGGCGAGGGGCACAATCTGCTTTTCACGGCGCATCTCGACACGGAGAGCCCGACCTACGAGCCCGATCTCGACGCCGCGAAATACCGGCCCGAAACGCTCGCCAATCGCGAGTGGCTCGAATGCTGGCTCGAAGACGACATTCTTTATGGCTATCCGATCGCCAATGATCGCGGGCCGATGAGTTGCTTTCTCATTGCCGCGAAGGCGCTGAAGCAGGCGGGCATTCCGCTCGCGGGCAAGCTCTACCTGACGGCCTGTCCCGGCGAGATCGGGCCGGAGCCGATCGAGGATCGGCGCGGCGTCGAATATATGGGCAAGGATATCGGCGCCCATTATCTCTTCCATCACGGCGGCGTGGCGCCGGATTTCGCGATCGCGGCGGAAGGAACGGATTTCGGCCTCACCTGGCAGGGCTGCGGCTATGTCGTCTTCCGTATCCGGATTTTCGGGCAGGGCATTTTCACGCCGATTCTCGATCATCCGGAGAAGGCGTCGAACCATCCCAATCCGATTTACCGCCTCGGCGGCGTAATCGAGGCGCTGCATGGCTGGAGCCGCGAATATGAGGTGCGCAACCGCTACGAGACGCCTGGCGGCATTTCCGTTCCGAAGGTTCAGATCGATTCCGTGCGGGCCGGCATTCCCTATTCCTTCGGCGCCGGCACCGAGGTCTGCTCGATCTACATGGAGGCGGGGCTGACGGCGAAGCAGAAGGCCGCCGACGTGCAGCACGAGCTGACGCGATTGCTGCGCACGCTCGATCTTGAGGGCTTCGATATAGAGCCGCTCGTCGTGCGTCATGGCTTCGAAGCAAGTCCGGAGGCTGTCGCGCCGCTTGTCGCGGCTGTCGATGCGGCGACAGAGATGACTTTCGGGACGAAGCTCGAGCGCGCGAACCCTGTCTATTCGAGCATGTGGCGCGATCAGAACGTCTTCAACATGCATCGCATTCCGGCGGTAACGACGGGCATGCGTCGATGGCGTCCGACGAAGAAGGATCTCGGTGATAGCGCGCTGATCTATGCGCTGACCGCGCTTGCAGTTTGTGGGCGCGCGGAAAAGAGCGATGCCGGTCGTCCGATCACGTCCGTTTATGGAGACAGCCCGTTCTGACGAGAAACGGGTATTGAGGCGAGTGTAATGAAGTTCGAACTGTGTGAGTTGGTAGCGGATATCGCGGAGGTCGTATGAGCAGCATGATGACCTACAAGGAGGATCAACCCGGCGTGCGCCGTGGCCTCGGCCTTGGCGTGGTGATCCTGATCCACGGATTGTTGATCTGGGCGCTGGCGAGCGGGCTCGGGACGAAGGTGGTCGAGATGGTGAAGGCGCCGCTCGAAGTCGCGGTGCTGAAGGACGAACCGGAGAAGCCCGACGACACGCCGCCACCTCCGCCTCCGAAGTTCATCGAGCCGCAGGCCTTCGTGCCGAAGCCCGAGATCGTCATCAACACGCCGGCGCCGCCGCCGCCCGCGGCGATCACCGCCGTGCAGACGGAGAAGAAGCCGGAGCCGACGCAGACGATCCCGTTCTCGCCGCCGAGCGCCGATCCGGGCCATGCCAACACCCATCCCGCCTATCCGCCCGCGGCAACCCGCGGCGGACAAGAGGGCCGGGTGGTGCTGCTGCTTCAGATTTCGGAGACGGGCGATGTCGTCGACGGGTCCATCGCAGAGAGCAGCGGGTTCCCGCTTCTGGACAATGCGGCGCTCAGGCATGCGCTGGGACGGTGGCACTTCAGGCCGGCCATGCGTGGCGGCAAGCCGGTCGCCATCGCCATGCGGTTTTCCGTCGTCTTCAAGCTGACGGATGGCTGACCGATCGAGACGAGACAGGCCGGACGTTCCGGCGCGACGAGATGATCTTAGAGGATAAAGTGTGATGACGTTTCTGCGAGTGAGTACCGGTTCCAGGCTGACGGTTGCGGCCGCGGCTTTTATTCTTGCTGCCGCGCTCGGCGTGAGTGCGACCTCCGTGCGGGCCGAAGACCCGGCCCCTGCTGCCCCTGTGGCAGCGGCACCTGCGGCATCGGAAGCCGCCCCGGCGACACCCGGCGCGCCCGGTACTCCGGCGGCGCCGGCCGCCCCCGGCACGGAAGCCGCCCCCGGGGCTGCGCCGGCCGCGGAAGGCCCGATGGCCGAGAGCGCGGCGGGTCCGGAAGCGAACCCCTATGGTCTTTCGGCGCTGTGGGGCCAGGGCGATCTGGTCGCCCGGGCGACGCTGCTGATCCTCGCCATCATGTCGATGGGCAGCTGGTACATCATCATCACCAAGCTCCTCGAGGTTCAGCGTCTCTTCTCGCAGGGCAATGTTGCGGCCGAGAAGTTCGGCCCCGCAGCGACGGTGAAGGCCGGCATCGCGGCCCTTCCCGACCGGAGCAGCTTCCGCCTGATCGCGCTGAGCGGGTTCGACGCCTATGAGCAGCACCGCAAGGTCCTGCACGACCAGGGGATCGATCTCTCCGACTGGACGGGGCAGGCGCTGAGCCAGGCACTCGATGCCTTCGCGGCCCGGCTGCAGGGGGGCCTCGCGTTCCTCGCGACGGTGGGTTCGACGGCGCCCTTCGTCGGCCTCTTCGGCACGGTGTGGGGCATCTATCACGCGCTGATCGCGATCGGCGTCGCGGGCCAGGCCTCGATCGACAAGGTCGCGGGTCCGGTCGGCGAGGCGCTGATCATGACGGCGATCGGCCTTGCGGTCGCGGTGCCGGCGGTGCTCGGCTACAACTGGCTC
>CAISYL010000218.1 GCA_903889655.1 uncultured Alphaproteobacteria bacterium
AACTTCGGGCCACCGCGTATCCGCCGGCCCGGCGTGGTCCCGAAGGCCGGCCGGGGCGGTCCGAGCTCGGGCGCCTGCGCCGACTACGCGCCGCGCACTGCCATCACCTCGCCGGCCGGCAGGGTCTTCACGAAGTCGAGAACGTCCGACATCCAGTTGCCGGCATCGATCGCCATCTGGTCGATGCCGCGACGATTGCCGAATGCGTCAGGCCACGTCTCCTTGCGCAGAGCTCGGAGCGCCGCCTGCGTGCGCTGGTCGGAGATGTGCCCGTCGATGATCCGGTAATCGACTGTCCAGCGCCGGAGATCGCGGCCGAACGCCTTGACGTGGACCTCGACGCGGTCGCCCTGACAGTCGGCGCCGATGGTGAGGAAGATGCCGCCCGCAGGGATCGTGCCGAGCGGGTGTCCGTGTTCGTTCGCGCGGTTGCGGATCTCCTCCCAGGGCGGCGCTTCGCCGGCGATGTGGAAGGCGAGGCCGACCTTATCGTTGAGGAAGTTCTTCTCTTTCTCAGGATCGCCGCGTGCGTCGAGCCATTGCTTGGCGAGACGTCGCCAGTCGCCGAGCGGCGAGTAGACCGACCAGATGTAGAAGCTGCAGCAAAACGGCTCGCGGTCCGGATACTCGGCTACCCACCGCGCGCCATTCTTCGGATCGACGAGCCAGGCGCGGTGACGTTCTTCGATCACGCCGCCGCAGGAGACGCAGGTGAAGTGCGCGGCCTCAGGCTTCGGATCGTCGCCGTCGAGGCTCTTGAGGAAGTTCTCCCATTCGAGCGGCTGCATGTGCCGGCAATGCGGACAGGGAACGTTGTATTGCTCCTGCGTCCCGCGTTCGTATCCAGCCGTGATCCGGCAACCGGGCGACACGAGCGGCGTCGATATCTTGAAAATCTTCGCCGATGGCGCGCCTTCCGATCGCGAATCCGCCTGCCCCTCGGGGTCGCCGGCCGCGTTGTCTTCCCACTTCGCCAGATCGTCCTGGACCTGCGCGCGCGCGGTGTACATCGACAGCTGCGCCGGCGAGTTCGCACCGGCGACGACGAGTTCTCCGCGTCCGTCCTTGCGCTCGAAATAGGTATTGGTCCGGCTGCCGTCGCGGGACCGTTCCTCGACCAGCACATCGCGAAGCGCGGAGGTGCCGAGAAGAAACTTCTTCCATTTCGTCTTCGACCAGCGGACCGCGTTGCCATCGGTCGGGTGCGTGTAGAGCAGCGGCCTCGGTGACCGGTCGAGATAGGACCCTGTGAAGACCATCGCGAGGATGGTGCCGCCGATCTGCGCTGACTTGCGCAGACTGACTTCGCGGCAGGGATGCTCCGGCGACAACACCTCGAGGATGCGCGAGAAGAAGGGAAACAGGTTCGGATTGTACGAGCCCTTGAACTCGCTCTCATTGCCGAAGACGACGTTGTCGACCGCCCATTGCTCGAGGTCGATCGGCGGCGGCGGCTCCATGACGTCGGCCATGACGTCGAGGCTCAGCGCTTCGGCATCGGCGAGACGGAAATGAAAACTCATCAGACCGCCTCTTCGTCATCCTCCGCGTCGTCGACCGGCGCGACGTTCCGATGGGCGGCGGCGCGTTCGCGCGCGGCCTTCGCCATCTTCATCCGCCATTCGCGGAAGTCCCCGAGCATGCGCTGCTCGATCGCGCGCGGATCGCCCTGCGTCTGTTCCGCGAAGATGCGCGCCTGTTCGCGGATGTAACCCTCGAAGGCGTTGAGCGCTTCGGTGAGCCGCTCGCCGGCCGCACGTCTTGCGGCGTCGACGGGTATCCACTGGCCGCTTTCTCGTTCGAGTTTCAGCCGCGCCTGGGCGGTTTCAATCTCTTCGCGTTCGGCTTTCGCGGCCAGGCGGCGGGCGTTGTCGCCATTCGCAGGAACCTCGGCCACCGGCGACGGCAACCGCGCGGGCGCGGGCGCCATAAGCGGCGCCGGCTGCGCGAGCTGCTGGCCGAGATCGAGCACGGCGGCGAGCTGCACGTCCGCAAGCGCCACGTCGATCTTCGCGAGACGGCCCTCGCCGACGAGAGCGGGCGACGTGAGCTTGCCCGTCCTGATCCAGTGCGACACCGCCGACGCATCGCGGTTCCGCATCTTGGCGTAGTCGCTCTTCGAGACGAGAACAGGCGGTACTTGAAGCGGAGTTGCATGCTCAATTGAACTTGAAGCGTTCATTTGAGGCTTTCAATTTGCACTCAGACTGGGAAACCCGTGCGCGCAAGCCGCCCGTATTGGGATTTGGGCCGGGAAGGACCCGTCGCGTTGGGTCGAGTGTGACGGTGGGCTGGCATGGTGCATGCCGAGAGGGGGGCGCGCGCCGCGCTGCGGTTCACATCGGGCACCTCGTGCCGGAAATGAAACGCCCGGCTGCGGATGTCTCCGGCCGGGCGCGATTCTGCGTATGACTGAAATTGGTATGCCGAGTGGCACTGCCTGTCAACCGGCCTCCTTGAAACGAGGATCGTTGGCGCGGATATCCGGGCGATCGCTGGTCGCATCGCCCGATGTCCATGCCCGGATGAGCAGCCGATATGCGCGCTCCTTCTCATCGGACTGATTCTCGGGGAAGAGGACGCGGTAGGCGGCCCTCAACCCTTCGCATAGCAAGCCAACCGCAAAGGCTTGGGTGTCCCGCTGCACTGGCTGTCCTGCCTTGGGTCGTCGTTCGAGATCGATCGCAACCGCTTTCACTGACTCGTCCATGCCGGCCACACGCAACACTACCTCGGCGGCGAGATCGCCCATGCCCGACTTCCGGATGACGTTGCGCAGCTCGCACTCCGCCGCATACGCGCCGCCGCCGATCATGTCGGTCGCAAGCTTCCCACCGTCGACGCGCTCACGTATCCAGTCCATCGCCTGCATGCCGCCCGTCACGATCAACATCAGGTCGCGGATCTCGACGGCGGCGCGCAGCATCTTCGCGTCGATGGTCTTGCGATTGAACAAGTTCGTCAGGTTCTCCGCCTTCCGCTGCAGGGCTTGGCGTTCGTTCTGCTGGGCGCGCCTTTCCTTCCGTTTCTTGCCTGTCGCCTGCAGCTTCATCGGGTCGCCTGCATCCTTGGCCGCCTCCCTTCGCCGACCCACGCGGCCGACCATCTCGTCGAACGCATCGGCGGAAAGCGCCTCCACCTGCCGCACGAGAGAATTCATCTCCTCGCGCTTGCGATCCTGCAAAGCCCGGTCGCGGCGTGCCTGTTCGTCGTGGTTTCCATGCCTGTCGGTCTGCCTGCTCATTCCGCCGCCTTCCCGGCCTTCCGGCCCCTGTCCTCGCGCACGGCGTGCGCTTGTGCCCTTGTCAGAATTTCCACACGACCCCTGCCGAGCAGCCTTTCGAGCCTCTCCGCGAACTCCACGCGCACGCGGTCGGCGAAGAAGCGGCTCGGCGCTTCGAGGATGGGCGGGTCCAGTGAGACGATCCGCAACGGCTCGATCCAGCTCTTCCACGTCGCCTCGCCGATCTCGGCGCGCAAGGTTGCGCCGGCCGCGCGCCAGATCTCGCGCGCGCGCCTCTCTCCGATCTCTGACTCAGAACCTGTATCTCCTGGAATCCTGGAGTCTATATATGGACCGGCAACAGTTTGCCGGTAGGGTCCGCCGTTTTTGCCGGTAGGGTCGGGCGATTTTTCCGGTAGGCCCCCGCCCCCTACCGGCAACATATTTCCGGTAGGTTCCTCACTACCCCCTACCGGCAAATCTTGCCGCTTGGGGGTGGGCAGATAGCGGCGCGCCCGCGCGCGAACTTCCTCGTCTGTGAGCTTTGTCAGCCCGACGAGAATGTAGTCCGTGCCCGCCCTTTGCCCGTTGGACGTGAATATTCGCTCGGTCTTCAGCAGGCCGAGTTCCTTCAGGCGTTTGATCTGGGTCCGGATTGTCCGCACCGACTGCCCGGTCTCGGCAGCAAGCCGCTCTTCCGAGACGACGCACTCGTCGTGATGATTATGATGATTGTTGGCGATCATCATCAGCGTCAATTTCGTCGCCGGGTTCGGCACATCTTGTGCCGCCGCCCATGCCGTACCTTGCCAACTCATCCTTGCCCCGCCGCCGTCACTCGAATTGATCTCCTTGTTCGTAGTCCGCCGCCGCCCTTATCGGGCCGCCGCGATGCGATGCACCGTGACCGGCGCGCTGTCGCTCCGGTGTTGCGCGCAGAGCCGGTGGCCCGGCCCCGTGCTGCGAAACACCGCGTCGCAGGCCATACATTTGCGCATCCGCGCCTCGGGCTTCTGCACCAGCACGCCGGGCGCCATGTTCTCGCCCGCCTGGCTGGCGCGTCTCGACAACCGTCCGGCCGGGTCGCATGGCACCCCCTCGGTAAAGCCCGCCGTTTCTGCGCCCGTCGCGACGATGCGATAGCTGCGCCGCGAGGGATGCACCGGCGACGTACGAATCTCGATCACGCCATCGGCGGCCAGTTCGTCGATCACCCGCAGCACGCGCGGCTGCGACATGTGCACCATGCCGCGCAGTACCGCGAGATCGGCGCGCAACCCGCGCCCGGCGAGTGCGCTCAAGGCGGCCAGGACACGGTCGGGTCCGCGCCCCTGCGAAATCGCACGGACTTCCTCGACCGGCAGGCCACGATCGAAGCCTTCGGTCTTCCAGCCCGTGGCGACGATGCGATAGCAGCGCCGGTAGTTCACGGCCGCGTCGGCGCGCATCTCGATAAATCCGTCGCGCAAAAGCCCCTTCACCGCCTGCGTTACGCCGCCGCTGCTGCACCCGACGATGTGCGCGATCTCCGTTTGCGTCGGCGCGATCTTGCCGGCGCGGGCGATCATTTCGAGATGGGCCAATACGCGCTTTGTCATTTCGCCTTTCGGCTCGGGTCTCGGCATTTTCTGTTCCTTTCTCATTCCGCTGCCGCCAAGAACGGCCGCGCCACTTGCCGGCGCTTGCCGCGCGTGAAGGGGTACACGTCGCGATCGGTAGACCAGCCGCGCGTCGTCGCGCCCGTCGCCGGCACGCGATAGACGCTGCGATGTCCCGTCGCCGTCGCAACCTTGCGGCGTTCGAGAAGGCCGCTCGCGCACAGCATCGCGACGGCGTGCCATACCGAGCTGTCGGCGACGCCAAGGCCCGCCGCCATTTCGGGCATGGAGGGAGCGTCGAGCCCGCGCGCGGCGGCGCTGGCGATCAGCCGCCAGACGCGCTCGGCAATCTCGGCGCGCGTCAGATCCCCGCGTGGCGGCCGTGGCGGCGGTGCGATCATGGCTTTCTCTCCCCACGGATCGGGTCGAGCTGCACAGATCGACCGCGCCGCATCGCCTTCTCGATCGCCGTCACCGTCAGGATGTCGAGGTCGGGGTAATCCTTCTCCTCCTCGAAGCCGCGGCGATCCGGGTCGTAGATGCGGAGCTTGACGGGCGTGAGGTCGCTCATTTGGCGACAGCCTTCTTCGCAAGCCCCGCCGTCGCGATGGCATCCATTGTCTCGGCATAGGCAGCCGCATATTCGTCCTTCATGCGCCGGAATTTCTCGGCGGCTGTGGCGTCACCTCGCGCGGCAGCCGACCGCTCCAGGTCGGCATTGCGCGCCACGGCAAATGCCAGCGCAGACTGAGCGCGGCCATAGGTCGCCGAGCTGAGGGTGATGCGGAATTTGTTGCTCATCCAGCGGCGCCCTCCATCGGGATATCGATGCCCGGTCGCATGTCGGTGAGGCCGAGCTTCGCGGCGTGCCAGTTCGCCGCCGCTGCGGCTGTGGCGACGATGCGATGCAACCGCGCATCTTCCGGGCTCATGTCGTTCGGCGGATTGTGAAGCGCCTTACCTGCGAGATATCCGATCAGCCAAAACCAGTCGGCGTCGGTCTTTCCAGCATCATGTGCAGACGGCCAGCGTTGGCGCTGATGTGCCGCCTCAAGCAGCACGCCGGCGACGAAATCATGCAGCTCCGGCGTATTGATCTGCTCCTGCAGGCTTCGCAACTGCTCACGCATGCGACCGGCCTCAACAGCCGCCTCAGTCATCGTCGCAATCATCATCGCGGCCCGCTCCGCGATCGTCCGCTCATCTGCCTCGCCCTTCCTGCGTGGCGAGGTGTCGTCCGGGATCGCCGCGTGCGCCGCCTCGATCTGGCCGCGCAAGGTCTCATCGGACCAGGCGAGCCAGTAGACCAGCGTCGCCGCCGCCGGGAACTTCGGCGGGTTCGATCCGCGCCCGGCGCGCACGTCATGCCGCGCGGCATCGATGACGCCGCCGAGGCGCGTTTCGGCTTCCGGCGACGAATAGGGAACCTCGTGAAGCTGCGTTTCGGTCATGTCTCAACGTCTCCGTTTGCGGTCTTGCCGGATAGACTGAAGCCCTTCAGGCCAAGGCGGGTCAGGCTGAACGGCTTCCCTTGCTCTCTTTCACCCACGGCCAGGTGAACGCGGAAATCTCTTCGCCATATGCGCCCGTCCATAGACGCGGCGACGGGATGTCCGGATGCGGCTGGTTCGATGCGATGACGGAGGCGAAGACGGCCGCCGCATTAGAGACGTCGCGGCCGATGCGCGGTCCGATCACCAGCGTGCGCTTGATGCCTTCCATGGTCGCCCGCAAGAGCGCCGGGCTCGCACCCCTTGTCAGATCGACCAGCAGGTCGAGATCCTCATCGGGCGCGGCGAGGGGCGCAATGTAGCGGCGCATGATCGCATAGCGCTCGTCGTCGCTTGGCAGGTCGACCGAAAGCTGCAGCCCGAACCTTCGCCAGAGCGCCGGATCGAGCGCGTCATTGCGATTGGTCGCGCCGATCATGATGCCGGTGAAGCTTTCGACCTTGCGCAGCAACGTCGTCAGCACCGAATTCATCTCGCGGGCGCCGGCCTGGTCGTCGGCCGAACGCTTCGACCCGATGCTGTCGATCTCGTCGAGCAACATGACGCATTTGCCATTGACCATATCGAGCACATTGAAGAGCTTCGCGACGTTGCGTTGCGAACCGCCAAGGCTGCTGTCGATCAGCTGCTCCGAATTGACCGAGACGAGCGGAACGCCGAGACGAGCGGCGATATGATGCGCGAGCGTCGTCTTTCCCGTCCCCGGCGGGCCGTAGAACAAGGCGGAGCGCCGAGGCTTGACGCCCATGGCCTCCAGCTCCTTCACCGCCCGGATCTCGGTGATCCATTCGAACACGGCGGCGCGGACGGCCGGATGCAGGATCGGCTCCTCCGCCTCTTCCGGCATCTTCACGTCGGCGAAGGTCTGCAGCTGCAGGAATGGCTTCGCCAGTTCGTCCAGCGAGGTCGGTTTCATTTCCTTGGTTTCGCGGCGGCTCATGCGTCACCCCCTTCCTTGCCGTCGCCATCCTTGGCCGGCTTCGGCTTTTTCTTCCGCCGCCAGGCCTCGGGAATGTCCATTCCGTCGCTGCCAGTCTGCGCGCACCACCCCTCGTCCCATGCCGCGCGCCTCGGGTCTCCTGCGACGAAGGGGTTGTCGATTACCCGCTTGCCGGCCTTGGCGGCCTCGCGCCCCTGCACGCGCGCCTCCTCGAGCTCCTGCTCGCCTATGACGGGAGAAGATCGGGTCGGCGTTTCCGAGGCGACATGGCCGCCCCCCCCCTCACCGTCCCCGTCCTTCTCATCAGGCGCATCGTCAGGTTCGGCCTCCGGTTGCTCTTCGGCCTCATCCGTCAGGCGCTTCCGCGCCGCGTCGCCGAGCGGCGTGCCGTCCAGCATGCCAAGGGCCGCCATGTAAATTTCAAGCAGCGCCTGTTCTTCCTCGCGTTGCGCGCGGTCCTTCCGACGCTCAACGATCAGCTTGCGAAGCGTTTTCGTGTCGAAGCCGTTGGCTTTGGCCTCCGCATAGACTTCCTTGATGTCGCTCGCGACCGCCGCCTTCTCTTCCTCCAGTCGCTCGATGCGCTCGACCACGCTGCGCAGCTGGTCCGCGCCGCTCTGGTTATGTTCTTTCTTCTTCGCCATGGTCTTCATGCTCCTCTTCGAGGAGGCGCACGGCGTGCGTCTCCATGTCCGCGTCGATTTCTTGGAAAAGATTCACGTCGGGGTTTCGCGCACCTACACTTGCGGCCAGTGCGCGGAAGATCAGGTCGTAGACGCCGAGACGCGAACGCGGGAAATTCACCACCCGCGTCCGCCGCCATAAGCCGGGGCGCTTAGCCAGGCGCTCGCCTTTCATCAGCACGACGTCGTAGTCGCCGCGCGCATGCGTGCCGGCGCCATCGTTCGCGATGCGCATTTCGCCGAGGCCATACTTCTTTGCCTCGATGCCCTTCGGCCACATTTCGATTTTGACGACGATCATGCTCTCACCTGAAATATCTCCAGCCGCCCTGTCGTGGATGCAGTTTCACTTCCTCCGCCCAGCCCTCCTCCCAAAGCGCATGACGCGCATCGCCGTAGGCGTAGGGATTGGCGGTCAGCGGCTCGCCGTCGAAGGCGGCACGGCCGCCGAGGGCCTTGACCACATGCGGCAGCGTGACGATATCGGCCGGCGACCGGTCGTAGAGTTCCTCACGCAGCACAGGCGGCATCGGCCCGCGATGGCTGGCGTCGCGGTTCCACGCCATCCAGAGCCGCGTCTCGGTCTGATAGGGATTGTCCATCGGCGCTTCGAACCACTCGCGATAGATCGAGCGCAGATGCCGGACGCCGCCGGCGATGTCGTCATTGGCGACCGCACGCAGGCGAAGCTGCGAGGCGAGTTCCCATGCAAGGCCGGGCGAGATTTTCTTACGGGCGGCAAGCGCCGCGACGGCCGGGTGAAAATGCCACGGCTCTGTGAGGCGCACGCCGTGCGCTTGGCGCGTCACCATTTCAGCACCACCCCTTCGAAGCGAGCGCCGAGGTTCGGGACGAAGAAGTCGGCGAAGTCATGTAGCGACGTGAAGCCGTCGGCGTAGGCGATGGAGCACACGCCTTCGAAGTCACGCGGTGGTTCGAGCGGCGAGAGGCTTGCCGGGTTGGCGATGCTCGACCACTGCAAAGCTCCATGCGCGTCGAACATCTCGAACAGGCGAGATCGGCCGTCGATCCGCACCCATTCCTCCCCATCCCCGCCGTGCGACACCCGCTCGATTCCGATGCGCTCGATCGTCAGAAGGCCCGCTTCGCCGAGTTTCTCGCGAAGCGGCGTTCGGCTCTTCCACCAGTGGTGTAGACGGATGCCCTCATATCCGCGCACGAGCAAACTTTGGTAGCGCGGCCCCATCTTCCGGATGGTGGTGCGCTTGACGCGGGTGTCGCCAACATCGGCACCATTCGCCTGGGCGATCCCTGCGCGGACGAAAGGCAGCATGTCGGGATGGGAGAAACTCAGGAGCATGCCGTCACCTGCACGGCCGCGCACCGTTGCTTGTAGAGTTCTTCGCGACGCTGATGCCCCCTATGTCCCCGCATGACGCGCAGAAGCGTCACCTCGCTGTAGCCTTTCAACGGCCCGTCGTTCTGGTGGATGCAATGTCGCGGATAGGCTTCGAAGTCGGTGCGGCCTTCGTTCGGATCGAGCAGGATGAAGTTGCCGCTGCCCGGATCGCTCATCCAGACGACGCGATGATTGAGCCCCGGAAAGTTCAGGCTGGGCACCGTCACGAGATAAACGCCCTGCTCGGGGAACAGATCGCTGGCGAGGCCCGCCTTCGGAACCGGAAGAATGCCGAGCTCGGTGAGCACAACGGCCTCCTCGTCAAAGCTCAATCCCTTGTCGCCGAAGCGTCCGACCAGCCCCTCGATCGGGAGACCCGTCACCATCGAAAGACAGGCATGGACGCAGGTATTTCGGCTTGTCTGCTGGACGAACTGGACTTGGATCGGAACTGTCATGCGCCGGCTCCCTTGAGCGTCTGCCGCGCCACGATCAAAAAAAGCTGTTCGGCCCTGCCGCAGTCGAGCGGCGTGACCCCCCAATTGCGCGGCGCCGGCAGCGGCAGCCAGGCGTGATCGCAGGGCCGCATCAGGTCGCGTCGTTCCGTCGCGAGCATGGTAAGATCGGCGAGCTTTACCGCGTCGGCGATCTCAGGCGCCAACGGATAGGCGAGTCCGAAGGCCGCGTGAATAGCCGCATCGATGCGATCGACGAGAACGTCCAGTGGCGCTCGACGGTGATAGACCGCATGAATGGCGCGCTTCACCGGCGTCGTCAGATCGCCGACGATCATTTCGTGCGCGTCATGCAAAAGGCCGTAAGCCCGCCACTTCCTCGGCATCAACTCCGCCACTTCGACGCTGTGCTGCGCGACTGAGTAGAAATCCGTGCACGCGCCACCGAAGCGGCAGATTTTCGAGAGCTGCGCCGCGATGTCGGAGAGGCGCACCTGTTCGGGCTTGGGATCGAGAATATCGAAGCGACCGCCCGAAGCGGTTTGAGACCAGGGCGCGTTCATGCCGGGAACCCCCGGTGCTCACGCCCATCCAGCATCGCGCCGGCGGCTTTCTTGCCGACGCGGACCATGCATCGCGCCTCGGGCGGATAGGCATCGCGTCCGAGATACTGTTCGAGGCGCAGGCCGTTCGGCAGCATGATGCAGCCGTCATAGACACGGGTCGGAACGGTATCGGCGGGAAGACAATCGGGAATTTCGTCGAAACCCGGATCGCCCGCCTTCATGACATAGGTCCACTCTCCCCACTGCTTGAAGAAGAACGGGACGTCCGCCGCCGCACATTGGTCGCGCAAGCTGCGCACCCAGTCTGGATGCATCGGTCGGATCGGGCGATCGTTTGGGCCGCTCTCGCCGCCGGCGATGACCCAGTCAAGAGGCGACTCCATGCCGTCGGGGATATCGATTGGGCCGTCGAGGTCGAATATCGTAACCGATTCTAGCAGCGGCTCTGCGCTGATGAACCGCTTCGCCGCTGGCGTGTCGAGAAGGAGCGGAATGCGCTCGTCGGCCGTCGCTTGATCCTCGACGCTGACGCCGCACCAAACATTCGGGAGTGGTTTTTTTTGACGCAGCGTGCCGAGCGACGCCCCTATGGCATCTTCCAGACGAGCTGTTTGGTTATGCCATGCTGCGCTGCCATTCGGTGCATCATCGCAAGCGACGCGATAGGAGGCGGATCGCCATTCGTCCGTTTCAGTGATCGAATATTCATCGAAGTTGGACAAATATTGGCGCATCCGCGCCGCCCGCTTCGTCAGCACCTGAAAATCATGCTGGGGCGACAGCGCCATCACCGCGAAGACGCGGTCGATTACCTCGTCGGGCCTGCCCTCGTGAAAGAGGTCGGCCATGTCCCCCACGAAGATCATGGACCGCTGACCGGCGCCGCGCTTCGGCGTCTTCGAGCCGCGCCAGCGTGTCGGCCAGGTCCACACATCGGCGTCGGTGGCGGCCGTCGTCAGCCTGCCGTTGAAAACAGGGCCGGCCTTCGACGGCGATGTCACGCCGGCATAAAGCGGATGATTGCGCAGCCGCCCGCTTCCGGCGATGCGCATCGCGTAGCAGTTGGTACAGCCGCGGGAAAATACGCTGCAGCCTCCAAACGGATTCCAGGTTGCATCCGTCCATTCGATGTGTGTTTTCGCGCCCATGGCTTCCCTCAATAACTACGGCAGAGGTTGCAATCGCAGGCGTCGATGAAGCCGTCCGGGTGTTCGTCCATGCCCTCCGTCAGTGCCATGAAGATTTTGTCGAAGACGCGTGTCTGCTGCTTATTGAGGCCTGCACGCCACGCGTCCATCAGATCGGCGCAGTCGAACGCCTCGGCAGTAACGGCCTCGTCTTCGCCTTCCAACGCGCGGAGCAAGCCCCAGAGCTTCACGAGGCCGGCCGCATGCCTGTCGCGTCCAAGCAGGACGAACATCGGCTCGTCGGGTTCGGCACTGGCATAGCAATCGAATTGTCCGGGATTGTTCTTCGTACCCATCTGTCATCCCCTCAATAGCTGCCGAGACCGCGACGCGGCTTGGCGGCGGCGGGTCTCGGTTGCGGCGCGTCCGCCACGAGCGCGGCGGGCGGAAGCTCGACATGGATGCAGAGATTGCTGACGCGCGACCAGCGACACCATTTGCCGGCCATGGCCGCGTCGGCGATGTCGGCGACGGGACCGAGCGCGAAACGGCCTGCCCCCCCCCCGCGACCCACCGAGTACGAACTCGCCATCGCGGTCGAGATAGATCGCGATGCGGCCTTCGTCCTCGCCTTCGCCGATCATGACGCGCCAGCGTTCCTTGAACGGGTCCTTGGTCGAGAACCCTTTCAACGCTTCGGTGCCGAGCGTGAGCATCAGGCGTGCCGGGCGGTCGCCCTTCTTCTGGATCGTGGCCTTGACGCCGGTGCCGGAGGCGGCAGTCGCCGGCGCTTCAATCTTGCGGAATGACATGATCTTCTCCTCAATGCCTTCGGTCGTTTTCGGCGGTGAATGGCGCAGGTGTGACGGCGGCGGAAAGGGCCACCTTCGCGGCGGCGATTGATTCCCCGACAGCGCGGCAGTCGGCGCAATCGCAGGCGTCGCCGCCCTGTATGTCGCGCTCGGCCTGGATGATCAGGGTGTGCGCCATGCCGAGCAATTGCGAGGGCGTGGCGGCGCGGACAAGGGCGGGCACCATCCCTGCCGCCACCTCGCTAAGCGTCACCAGCGCAACCGCCTTCGGCGGCGGGTCTTGCGTCAGCGCCGCCGCGACATGCTGCATGAACAGTGCGCCAGCCGGAGATATCCGGAGCGCGATTGCATCCACACCTTCAGCGCGCGCCATCGCTCTCAATCGCTCGGCTTTTTCGTCGTCGCTCATGCCAGTCCTCCGATCGCCAGCCCCACGGCCACAAAGAGGCCGCCGGAAAGAAACCCGATCAGGAAACTCGCCTGCATGTTCCGCCGCCGCGTATGCGCGAGTTCGCTCAACAGCGTGTGCGGACCTTCCTCCGCCGCCAGACGATCGATCTCGCGCACGAGCCGCTGTGCGCGGCGTGGCGCCTGTTGCATTTGTTTCATGTGGAACACTGCCCCCAGCTTTTTTGCCTAGATCAGTCCGATTTCTCTTGCCTTGAACTTCTCGATCTTCACGCGCTGCACACCGATGCCGTCGAAGCGGATATGCCTGCGCGGTATCCAATGCGTCGCGCCGCCCACGATCTCAATCAGCACGGCGTCTTCCTTCGCGTTGTCGCGCTGCAGCTTGACCGTCGCCTCGACGGGATCGCGCAGCGGCGGTTCGGCGGGCCGCGTCTTCATCTCCGGGAAAAGCGGCTGCTGGCTCATCTGTCGCCCTCGATCGCCGATATCAGCTTGTCCAGCAGCCGCACCTCGGAGCGGAGATCACGCGGAAGCGTGCGCATGTCGGGGCGTCCGTCGGCGCGGCGAAGCGTATTGCACTCGACGAGGGCGTCACGGTTCGCTTTGAGATGCGTCAATGCGGCTTTTGCCGCGACCACGATGTCGACGCCGCTCATGCGACACCTTCCTTCGTCAGCGCCGGCATCAGCAGCGCGCCATGCTCGCCGAAGCTGCGCGGGTCGCGCGTCGAATAAAGATGCCCGCGTCCGAGCTGGGGTGAGAAGTCCCACACGAACCAGCTATGCGGCATGGGCGGCGTTCTGTTCTGGCCGGTGAAGTCGAGCCGGAAACCAAGCGGCCAGATCCGCGTCGGCGGCGCTTCGCGGAAAAGCGCGATGTTGTCCTTGTTCGCCTGGAAGAAGCCGGACGGCAGAAGCAACGCCAGATATTCGACGCCGAGCGCGATCGCATGGCGGATGAACGCCGCGGCGACGTCTGCATAGGGCGGATTGGAGATGATCGACTTCGCGCGCAGTCGGTTCGTCGCCAGGAAGTCGACACCGCCGCGACCGATGATACCAGTCTCGCGCAGATCCGTTGCGACCACGCGGAAGCCGAAACCCTTCAACACGCGCACCATGGCGCCGGCGCCGCAGGCACATTCCCAAACCGTATCGGAGATGGCATGGATGCGCCGCGCCTCGCGCGCGAGAAAAACCGCTGTGCCGATTTCCGGCGTCGAGAAAAACTGGTGCGGGTTCGCCTTGCGCGAGGTGCCGATGCGAGGCGTCAGATCTCTGAGGCTCATGTGTCCGGCCTCTCAAAGTGACGCAGCGCGCCGCCCGTATAGGCCGGCGGCGCCGTGGGCGCGCCCTCTCGTGCGGCGAGTTCGATGGCGGCGGCGAAGAGACGCGAGATTTCGGCGCGCAGCGGATGGCGATCGCCGACCCGCGCATAGCTTTCGGCAGCACCCTTGAGGAGATACCAGCTCGGCCCCGCCATGCTCGACAGCGGCTCCGCAACCGCCCGGCGAAGTGCGGCGAGCTGCGCGTCGGATCGATTGAGTAGAGATTGCTGCGCCGTCAGCAGCAGCTTCGTTTCGGGCGAGAGTGCGCGGTCAGCCACCGGTTGCCCTCCCGAGATTGAGATGAATCTGCACGTCGATCAGGCAATCGATTTCGGGCTTGTCCTGAAACGTCAGGAGGCCCTTTTCCGAGGCGGCGGCGCAGATGAACAGGCCCGCAAGGAAGAGCTGTAGCTTGTCGACGGCGCCTTGCTGCTGAAGGCGCTCGATGCGGCCGACGGCCTGCGCGGCGAAGTCGCCGCCGAGCCCCGCAACCTTTTCATTCCAGGTCACGGCGAGAACGCCGCCGGCGAAGCGCCAGGAAAAGGGCTCTGTCATTACGTGCCCCTCGTCCGGTCATGTTCATCAAGAGCGGCCGCCGCCGCACAGCGCATCCGCACCAATTCGCGAAGGGCCTCGTCGACCAGACTGAGAAGATCGAGGTCGCGGACTTCCTTCGCGGTCACCTTGCCGTCATTGCCGAGCGCCTTGGCGAGCTTGCCGATGACGGCGCTCGTATCCTGCGATGCTTCGCCGAGAAGCTGCACCCAGTTCACATTCTCGTCAGGCTTCGGAAGGCGAAAGAGCTCATAGCCGGACAAGCGCGCAAGCATGCGCGTGACGAACGGCTCGCCGACCGACGCTTCGAGATCCGCGACGGTGTCGACGGGCGCGAAGAGATTGAGATGATTGATGCTGCCGTAATCCGACAGGGTCGATTTTCGCACGCGAAGACCGAGCGCCTCGCACCCGGCGAGACCGCCGGCGCCATCGATCAGCGCGCGCGTCGCCGCCTTGAGCTGCAGATAGACATGACGCGAGAGAACGCGGGGCGACGGTTCGCTCATGCCACGTCCTCCGTGACCGGAGCTTCGCCGGGGAGAGCGGATTCGCCGCCCTCCCCGACTCGCCTTACCTTGGAAGTCTCCAAACAAACCAAGGAAGAGGATGAGATGACAGATTTCGCGGAACGCATTGCGTCGCTCGAAGCGACAGTGGCCTCGCAGGCCGAGCAGATTGCCGGGCTCGTGGAAATGATCGAGCGTCGGGACGGAAACATCAGGGCATCCGCGGCAGCGTTGCGCGTCCTGCTTCGGCTCCCCGAACCTCGCGAGAAGCTCAGGTTTGCTATCGAGCGCGAAATGGATGAGTTCGTCGGGCGGTTCATGGGCGCCCCCACAACGTCCGAAGCCATGCTCGAAGGCTTCTATTGGACTTCGAAATTACTGCTGGGCGCGGTGCAGGATCGGCAGGAAAAGGATGCAGTCCCAGGCTGACCATCTTTTCCGCTTCCCGACGATAGATTTCGGCGAAGAAATCGTAATCGCTTCCCTGCACCCGAATTTCGCGCAGGCGAGCCGTCTCCCTTCGCGCGGCGGCGCGGCGTCGCAGCCAACGTTCGTCTCCGCGTGTTCCGCGCAGGGATGGAATGTGCCGCAAGGATTTCATGCCGCGCTCCCGTCTGGCGGGAACAATCCGCTCGCCCGGAATTGCGCCGCGTCTTTCCGGGTGACCCGCCGTCTCGCTCCGCCTAGCGTCGCCACATCCGAAAGGCGGGGACGATGGACGAGTGGATTTTCCGGGACGGCGAAGGCGGCGCGGAACAGGTTGCCGAAGGCGACCGCCGCGTTACGCAGATGAAAAACGACGGAGCACGCTTCCATCCACGCGGCGTTGCGACGCACGAGGATGGCCGCCCTGCTACGGGTCAGAACGGACAGCGGCTCCGTCACGCGCACGGCGTGCGCTTCGGCGGGAGGGGCCGAAGGGGGACGCACAGCGGCGCGATGGGGTTCGGTGGAGATCAGACGTTGCTTGAAGTCTTCGTTGACGGACCGCGCTTCGGCCATCAACCCGTCCGCCTGGTCGACGTGTTTCGCGCGCTGCTGCTCGAGCGCGGCGATCAATCCGGCGAGCCGTCCTGCCCGCTCTGCGATGCCGACGGCCATGCGGATGTTGACCGGGCGGCGGGCGATTTCCGCCCGCAACTTGTGCGCCTCGACGATCCAGCGGCCCAACGCGGCGAGCCAGCTGTGGCCGCTTCCGTCGAGAGCGTCACGCGCGAGCGCGTCGTGGCGCGCCAGAAGATCGTCGAGCATCTCGACATAGGCGGCGCAGATCGAGCCGTCGACCGTCCGCGTCTTCGCCTCGTCTCCGCCAACAAGATCGGAGGTGAGCTGCGCCACCGGCGCGGGCGCACGCCGAGCGCCGAAGGGAAATTCGACGAGATCACCCATCAGGCCGCCTCCCTTTCACCGCTGACGGCGAGAGAGTAAGCCGATGTCTCGACTCCTCCCCCGCCGCGCTCTACCGTTGCGCTGCCACACACAACGGAGAATTCAGGAATGGCGAACTCAGCGCCTTCGTCCCGAGACCCGCAGACGACGGAGGACTATCTCGCGGCCATTCTCGCCGAGCTTCGCAAGCTCAATGAGCAAGCGATCGGGATTGAGCTCAGCATCGACGATGTCGAAAAGGCGGTACGAAGCATTTCGTCTACCTCTCCAGATCGCGAAGGCGAAAGTTGAGCTTCTTGATCTCGGCCTTTTGGGCATGGTCGACATTGCGCAGCTCGGCCAATTGCCGTTCAACCCCCGCCCGCCAAAGCGCCCGGCGCTTCTCGGCAGGTACGCACAGGCCGCGCAGCCATATGCCGAACGTGAGGCCAAGGACGCCGGCCAATGCCATCAGGCCGAAGGGAAATTCGACGAGATCGCCCATCAGGCTGCCTCCTCGGTCGCGCCGAGTTCGGCGTTCGAAGCGCGCAGCCTCTCTACGAGGTCAGATGGGAAAAAATCCTCGAGCCGAAGGGGAAACCGGTGCGTGATTGCGGCCTCAATGATCTGCAGTTGATGAACGGCAGGAATGATCCCGTCGGTACCGCCGCGCGCCTTCGGGCGCTTCCAACGGCTGACCAGCGATGCAGAACGCCCGACGTATCGCGCTACCTTCTTCGGCCCACCACTCTTTCGGATTACGATGTCAGCTGGGGTCGCTTCTTCCGGAGTGCTCATCTTCGCTCGGTCCTTTTGTGTGACCGAAGATGTGCATATTTTGCATAGTCGCGCAAGCTGTGTATGCAAACTATGCACGTCGCGATGACCGGAAGTGCATCTAAACTGCCGCAAATAAAGGAGATTTGCGGCCTTATGAATACGGACTGGTTGACGGCGCGTCTTCGAGAGACAGGCGTGTCCCGAGAGCAATTAGGCGCTGCGTTGGGCCGCACTCGCGACAAAGTTGGACGCCTGATTCGCGGCGATCAGGAATGGACCCTTGGCGATGCACGCCTTTTCGCGCGCGCCCTCAATCTATCGCTAGGGGATTTTCTGGTGGGCTCTGGTCTAGCGGAGATAGACGAGCTGGCATTGTCATCGGCCGATCGTCCTCGCTTGCGGTTTCGCGTCGGCGCTTTCGAGTCGGGCGTTGAAGCGCTGGTGCAGCCGGGTGACACTTACAGTGCCGACCCCACCGACATGACCTCCTTTCTGGCCGAAGTCGCGGATGATTCGGCGGATCGTTTCTATCCGTCCGGAACGATACTCACTTGCGCCCCACTCGGAGCGCCCCCATACAAACTTCGTGTTGGATCTCGGTTTCTGTTTGTCCATTACCGGACTTCGGTCAAAGCCGGCGATGCCTTTGAGGTGCGTGTGGGTGTGTTGTCGCAAGCCCCCGATCCTGGTGGCCTGATTATTTTTGGTCCCACAAGAAGCACCGCAAACTCTTTCAGCATTTGGCTTGACCGACGAATGGAACCACAGCGCCTCGCCGAACCACAACCCGGTTTCAAAGTACTTGAGACAGCAGCGACAACAATACTCCACTATCAGCCTGATCCGGACGACCCCATCTTGATCATCGCCAAGATCACATCAGCCGCGCGCCCTGAACCATAATTTCAATCGGAGATGGTTGCCCCGCACGGAACGGCGCCGGTAACGAATACCGCGTGACCACCATCAATATTTGGTTCGAGAAAAGCTGTCCCGCCCTTCGGGTTCTTTTTTAGGTCTGGTGAGTCGGTCATGAACTGGAACGCCTTGTCGCCGACATATCCGCCGAATGAATTCTTGGCGTTGACGTAGCCGCAGACCACCAGCAGGCCGCTATCCTTATCCTTGAAAGCTGCCGTGTAACGGAATCTCGCTGACTCGGGGTCCTTCAGCAGCGAACGGACTGACACCGCAGATGCCGCCTCAAGCGGCTTCGTGATCTTGATGGGCTGAAAATCATTTTGATCGATCGCATCGGCGGGTGTGCCAAGCAAGACGCTCCAAATTCCCAAGAACCATATCCACTTCATCGCACCCCCCTTTTTTTGCAAGCACGGAGGGTAACGCCTAGCCGGCTCGCTTGAACGTTCATATTTTGCATATTTAAATTGAATGTGCATATTTTGCATATATAGTCACACACCGACGCGCACGCCGTGCGCCCCAACCGGAGCGTGACGATGAAGGAAGCAATATCTGCCAGCTGGCGCGGAATCGTTGGGCCCGACCCGAAGACCGACAATTTCGGCATCTCTTTTCAGATCGGAGAAAAAGGCGTTCTGCGGCTTGAGCTCACCCGGCTTTCGGTGGAGCAACTGGTCAACGCGCTGACACACTGGCTCCTGCCTACCGAAGAACGGCGGAGGCAGCTCATAGACCCCGTTTCCGGGTACGCAGCCTACCTCGCTGCACGAAATTCCCATTCCGATAAATCCTCGGGCAGCCCAAGTGTCGACGTGTCGACGCCGCTGGAGGGCGAATAGGTATGTCCGCCTGCAAGGTCATCAAGCGCCAGACCGGGCGTCTGGTATCTCCCAAGGTCCTCGTCTTCGTAGAAAACGTGCCAGCCGCCGTTGAGAGACACAATGCCGAAGACGCCGATGCGCGTCCCGTAGAGCCAACAATCTCCATTCATTGGAATCCGAACCCGATGCAATCGGGTGTCTCCTTATGCGGACGGGTGACAGGGTGCGCCCGTCCGCACCGCGGGGAGCAACCCGGGGGTGAGCCGTCCTACCGGCTCACCCCACCTGCATCCCAGTTTACTCAGCCGACGAACGATTCGCGACTCGTCAAGCGCAAGTCGCCACTCCGTCCGCCTACGTCCTTTCTCATGTCGTGTCACTCCTTCCCGCCCTTTCTCATTTTCACACCGACGCGCACGCCGTGCGCCTAACCGGAGCGTGACCATGGCAACCAAAGCCGCCCCCAAGCCAGTGAAACCCTCACCCGTCAAAAAGCCCGCGCCGTCAGATTTCCCCGCAACCCCCGCGCTGCAAAAGGCATTGAAGGCGACGCTGGCACTTCGCGATGTATCGGGGCGAGGCGTCGCCAAGGCGTCCGGCGTCGACGACGCGAGCATCCGCAAGGCCGCCAAGGGCGAGCGCGGCATGTCGGAGGAGAGCTGGCTGAAAGTCGCTGCCGCCTCGCCTGTCGGCTCGCCCCTCCGGGTGCTTCTCGCCAGGCACACCCTGCCCGCCCTGTCCTCACCCGAGGCGCACGCCGTGCGCCCCGCAGAAGCTGCCGGCGCGGCCCCCAGCAACATCATCCGCGTCCCGTTGAAACGGCTGCGCGAGAATCCGCAGAACTATCGCCGGACCTACGACGAGGCGGCGATGCTCGAGCTTGAGAACTCGATCCTTGCCGAAGGCGTACTGCAGAACCTCGTCACCTTCCCGGCCGATGCCAAAGGCAACTACGTCGTCAACTCCGGCAATCGCCGCCTTCGCGCGCTGCAGCGGCTCGCGAAGAAAAAGAAGATCGACGAAGACTATCTGGTTCACATCTTTCCGAAAAAGATGGACGACGCCGAGGCGCTCGCGCTCGCGATCGTCGAGAACCTGCAGCGTCAGGACGTCGATCCGCTGGAAGAGGCGGACGGGTTCAAGCGGCTGCGCGACCTCAAATGGTCGACCGAGCAGATCGCGCAGGCTGTCGGCCTCAAGCAGCGCACGGTGCAGGACCGGCTGCAGCTTTCCGTCGGGTTGTTCAAGGCGGCGCGCACGGCCCTGACCGAGAAGAAGATCACGCTCGATCAGGCGCGGGCGCTGGTGACGGCGCCGACTGCCAAGCTGCAGGAGAATATGCTGTCTCTCGCAACCCGCAGCTATAGCCCCTATTCGGCCGAGCAGCTGCGCCAGCATCTGAGAGCGAGCCTTCCTAAGCTGAGCGACGCCGCGTTCGATATAGCGCTCTACAAGGGCGACTTCGTCGGCGAGGGAAAAAACAAGTTGTTCGCCGATCCGGATAAATTCGTTGAGCTGCAGAAGGCCCACGCCAAGACGTTGCTCAAAGACCTCAAGAAGAAATGGGCGGGCGCATCCGTCGTCTCTTATTTTTTCGCCGGGCATTACGTCAAGGAGCCCGACCCTGCCAAAGGCGAAGCTTTTGTTACGATAGAAGAAAGCCGCTTCCACAAGATCACCGTACACGAAGGCTATCGGCCCAACGGTGCAGCGTCTGACGATGACGACGGCGAGGACCTTGATGACGAGGAACTTGCCGCGCGAGACGCGGAAGCGGCCAAGCAGCGCGCGCTTCTGAAAGTGGAATTGGAGGACTTCGCTTCGGATCTGTCCACGGCGGCGATGAACCGCCCGTTCATGATGATGCGGCTTTTGATCGTCACGGCGTTCAGTGAGCAAGCCAACCATCTCAGCAATTACTGGGAACTTTCGCCGGCGGAAGGCGTCCTCGAGGGCTTCTCGTTTGTCTTCGGGGATGAGATTTACGCGAAGATCTCGACCGGCGACATGCTTGGCGACGAAGATACGCTGACACTCTGGCGCCGCCTGCTTGACCTGCGGGAGCCCGATCTGTGCAGATTGTTCGGAGCGCTCGTAGTCCCCGACAACGTAAAGCACAAAACGCACTGGCGCCCGTCGCTATTCGATCACGAAGTGGCCGAAAGCCTCGGCCTCAAACTGCCGAGCGGCCTCAGGCCCGCACTTCTTCGCGACGACGGCGCCGAGAAATGCCGTTCATGCGGATGCACCCAGGACAACGCCTGCGTTACCGAAGAAGGGCCTTGCGCCTGGGCGGAGCCGGGCCTCTGCACGGCTTGCGCCAGTCGGGAAGCGGGACTGCCGGCAGACGAACCCGAAGAAGACGGCGACGACACTTTCGCCGGCGACGACGAAGAGGCCGCGTGATGGCACTCACCGAACAAATGCGATCGCCGATTGAAATCGGTTTACGGTCTCCGCTTCTGCATCTCTTGCATGGCACTTTGAATGATCGAGAGAAGTCCCGGCTTGACGCAGCACCCGCACACAGCGCAGTTCAAGCTGTGCGACGTCGCCAGCATGTCGAGATCGAAAATGTTCGCCTCTCCGCATTTCGCGCAAGTAAAATAAGCAAAGCCGCTGCCTTCAGACATCGCGCGCCTTCCTTTCATCCTGGCACGCGACAAGAAGATGGAGCTCTCGCCGCCGTGCCGGATATCACTTTCGGGTGTATACGGACTAGCCCACCTGCGGAGGTACGAGTCAACGCCAATCGACTAATTCGCCAGCGCTGCGATCATCGAGCGCACATTACTATCCAGTCTTCCCGCAGCGGGACACTTTGCGGTCGGATCGAGTTGTCGCCGCTTCGCTTTACCCAGGTTATCTGACGATGACTTCTCCGGGACCGCAGAGACGAGAGAGGTTGTCCGCACGTGGCTTACCTCGCCGAGGCCTGCATCGCGAAGAGGCCGCTCTCTATGTCGGTGTCAGTCCTTCGAAATTTGACTCACTCATCGCGGCTGGCATGATGCCTAAGCCCAAGCGAATTCCGAGCGAGAACCCTGCTGCGGTCAGGAAGCGCACCGTCTGGGACATTCACGCCCTTGACCGCGCCTTCGATGCACTGCCGGGCGACGAAGACGACATCAATCCATTCGATCAGGACATGGATTGAGTTCCGACAATGGCCGATCTCATGGTGAAGCTGCCGCTCAAATATCTCGTGAAAGACGTCGATCGGCACGGCAACGTGCGGATTTATTTCAAGCGCGCGGGCCAGGCCAAGGTGCGCATCCGCGGCGAGTTCGGCTCGGAAGAATTCATGACGGCTTACGACGCGGCACTGCGCGCGGTGCCCACCGCCCTGCCGCCACGCAGCCTCAACGATGCCCGTCAAGCCCCCGCTGGTTCGCTTCGCTGGCTTGTCGCGCAATATATCGACTCCGCCGACTTCGCGCGGCTTGGGCCCACCACACGGGCGCGGCGGCGCACGATGCTCGAGGGCGTCTGCAAGATCATCGGCCCGAAAAGCGGGCAGCCGCTCGGTTGGAAGCCGGCATCGGCCGTCGCCGAGCGGCACATCTTCAAATGGCGCGACGAGAAGGCGGCGACGCCGGCCGCCGCCACCGATCTCGTGAAGGCGTTTCGCGGGCTCTTCAAATGGGCGAGAGAGCGCAAGCTCGTCACTCACAATCCCGCGAAGGACGTCGGCTATATCCGCGTCGCGACCAACGGCCATCATTCATGGACGATCGAGGAGGTCGAGCAGTTCGAGGCAAGGCATCCCGTCGGCAGCAAGGCCCGACTTGCACTCGCGCTCTTCCTCTACACGAGCCAACGCATTTCCGACGTGGCGCTTCTCGGCCTTCAGCATCGCCGTGGAGACATGCTGACCTTCACCCAGGTGAAGAACCGCGAGCGCAAGCCCGTGACGCTCACCATCCCGCTGATCGCGCCCTTGCGCGAGATCATCGACGCAACGCCAAGGCCCGCGAACGCACGCGCCTTGACCTTCCTGTTGACCGACTACGGCAAGGCCTTCTCCGTCGACGGATTGCGCAACAAGATGCGTCAGTGGTGCGACGAAGCGGGGCTGCCGCATTGCTCGTCTCATGGGTTGCGTAAGGCCTTCGGCGCGCGCGCGGCCGAGCTGGAACTGACGTCGAAGGAAATCATGGCGATCATGGGCCATGCGACGCTGGAGGAGTCGGAGCGCTACACGCGTGGCGCCGATCAGAAGCGCCTCGCCGCCAGCGGCATGAGGAAGATCGAGGCGGCGATGAAGCAGAGAAAAGGTCCGGGAAGGGACTAAGGGGGAACAACGCGGTCCCACTTTTTTCTGGCATTCGGTTCGGTGGGATTTTTAAGGCCGGATTTCTCAATGGAATCAACGGCCGTTTTCCGGGCTGGTATCCCCAAGGGGAGTCGAACCCCTGTTTTCGCCGTGAGAGGGCGACGTCCTGGGCCACTAGACGATGGGGACGTGACCAGTTCGGGCGCCCCGTATAGGACGGTTGTGTCTGTCGATCAAGCGCAATCCAAGTTTGGCGCGAGCGCGGTAGAAGACCGGCACCGCCGGCGCGAGCGCCTGCTCCAGCCTTGCCCTGGCATCGATCCGATCTACCGAAAAGCGCCTCCAAAATCCCGCCCCGCCGCCTAGGGCACGCGCCCTAAAATGTGCAGCCCGCACTGCGGCAAACGGGCGCAGTTATTTTGTAGGTGTATTAAACCTATTCCAATTTTCACCAAATTCTATTTTAAATACAATGGCTTGCTAAATCTTGCGTAGAAGCTCTCCGCAGCGAGAATATTTTGCGACGCACCATTTTTGTCTTTGACATTTTGTCACGAACGGCCGATAAAAGGCTTACGAAAGTTCGGTCGATCTCCTCCCCGATCGTAGGCTTTCAGTAGTTGCCGCCTGTGCCATCCTCCCTCCTCCCCCGGCACAGGCGGCACCCTCCCTTCCCAACATTCCGAGAATGAGCAACCGGCGCCGCTGCGCTGGATTTTTTGTGTCCGCCGTCCGGCAGAGCGAGCGTCAGGTCTCGATGACGAGCTTCAACGGTCGGAAGCGCCGTGCCTCGCCGTCGCCCAGTCTCAGCCAGGCGTGAAGCGGCATCGGGCCGGCCTTGCGCGGCGGCGCGGCGATCAGCGTCACGAGACCCTGTTCATGCGCGCCCGCCAGATCGCGCGCCGAGGGGCGGGCGACGCCAGCCGGATGGGAATGAAAATAGCCGAGCAATATCTCGCGCGGCCGGCGGAGCCCGTCCTCGCGCAGCGCGCGCTGCACGGTGAAAAGCACGACGGGATCGATCTCGAACCGCCGCGTGCGATCGGCACCCGCCGCGACATTGGCCGCCGGCACGGCCCGCGAGACATGGGCCTTGCCCGCCCGCGCCGTTCCTATCAGCAGGCCACAGCATTCCTCGGGAAAGCGCGCCTGCGCCTCGGCCAGAATTTCGAGATAGGCGCCGCGCCCGAGCGTCAGCGCGGCGAGGGCGCGAGGATGCCGGTGGCGCATTATCTGTCGTCGCTGGACGCCAGATCGCTCAGCGGACGCAGGCGAATGCGCCCGATCTCCTGACCGTTTTTCGCGCTGACGATGATGATCTCTTCTTCCTTGTCGCTGGCGACATGGACGGCGAGCCTGTCGTCGGTCATGGTGACGCCCTTCACCGCCTCGCCAGGCGCGACATGGATGTCGCTGACGCCGAAGCGCCCCGCGAACCCCGCCGTCTCCGTCGCCGGATGAGACGCGCGCTTCGTCACCACGACGAGGACGAAGATCACGCCGGCAACGAGAATGAGGCCCATGGTGACGAGCAGCATGATTGCCGCCTTGACGCCACTGGAGAGGGGCGGCTTTGCCGGTTCCCCGGAAAGAGACGCGGCGGTATCGTCAGACATGATGTCCTCACTGAAAGAATCGGCCCCGGGCGGCCATATCGACGAGGCGACCAGCCACGCCGTGACCGTCCCGCCGGAAGCGGCCGGCATCCGCCTCGACAAGTATCTCACCGACGCCCTGGCGGGCAAGGCGCCCGAGGGCGAGGCGGTGCTGTCCCGCGCCCGCCTGCAGGCGCTGATCGGCGAGGGCCGCGTCAGCGTCGCGTCGGCGGGCAAGGCGGCGGCGGTCGTCGTCGACGCCTCGCAGAAGGTCAAAACCGGCGAGAGCTACACCGTCAGCGTGCCCGCCCCCGTCCCCGCGAAGCCGCTCGGCCAATCGATCCCGCTCGATATCGTCTATGAGGACGACGAACTCATCGTGGTGATGAAACCCGCCGGCCTCGTCGTCCATCCGGCGGCCGGCAATCAGGACATGACGCTGGTCAATGCCCTCATCGCCCATTGCGGGGAGAGCCTTTCCGGCATCGGCGGCGAGCGCCGGCCCGGCATCGTCCACCGCCTCGACAAGGACACGTCGGGCCTGATGGTGGTCGCCAAGACCGACCGCACCCATCAGGGCCTGTCGCTGCAATTCGCCGCCCATGGCCGCGATGGCAAGCTCACCCGCGCCTATTGGGCGCTCGTCTGGGGCGAGCCGAAGCCGCGGGACGGCACGATCGAGGCGAATATCGCCCGTTCGAGCCACAACCGCTCGAAGATGGCGACCGTGAAGACCTCCGGCCGCGAGGCCATCACGCACTATCATGTGATGGAAAGCTTCGGCGAGCCGCCGCTCGTCTCGCTGGTCGAGTGCCGGCTCGAAACCGGGCGGACGCACCAGATTCGCGTCCACATGACCGCCATCGGCCATCCCCTGCTCGGCGACCCGACCTATGGCGGCGGCCAGCGGACGCGCAAGACCCGGTTGCCGCCAGAGGCGCAAGCCGCGCTGGAACGGCTCGGCCGGCAGGCGCTTCATGCCCATCACCTCGGTTTCGAGCATCCAGTGACCGGCGAAAGGCTCGAATTCGACGCCCCCCTGCCGCCCGATATGGCCGATCTGCTGGACAGTTTAGAAGGATTATAGATTTTTAATCTGGCGGCCCTTTTCTGGCCCGAAAGCGCGCCTATATAGGAAATCGATGTCCGAGTGGCGTAGTATGGAATTACGCCACGCAGGCATCCGGCCTTAAGGGGGCCCGCCTGAAAGGGGTACTGAATGTCCAAGTTGATGCCGGCGCCAAGCCCGGAAGGAAGTCTCTCGCGGTATCTCCAGGAGATCCGCAAGTTCCCCATGCTCGAACCGCAGGAAGAGTACATGCTCGCCAAGCGGTGGAAAGAGCATGAGGATTCCGAGGCCGCCCACAAGCTCGTAACGAGCCATCTGCGTCTCGTGGCGAAAATCGCCATGGGCTATCGCGGTTATGGCCTCCCCATCGGCGAAGTCATTTCCGAAGGCAATGTCGGCCTCATGCAGGCCGTGAAGCGGTTCGAGCCCGAGAAGGGCTTCCGCCTCGCGACCTATGCGATGTGGTGGATCCGCGCCTCGATCCAGGAATACATCCTGCGCTCATGGTCGCTCGTGAAGATGGGCACCACGGCGGCGCAGAAGAAACTCTTCTTCAACCTGCGCAAGGTGAAGGGCCAGATTCAGGCGATCGAGGAAGGCGACCTGCGTCCCGAGCAGGTGACCTATATCGCCGACCGTCTCGGCGTCACCGAGCAGGAAGTCACGTCGATGAACCGGCGCCTGTCCGGTCCCGACAATTCGCTCAATGCGCCGCTGCGCCAGGATTCGGAAGGCGGCGAGTGGCAGGACTGGCTGGTCGACGATACGGCCGATCAGGAAACCACGCTCGGCGAGCAGGAAGAGATGGGCCTGCGTCACGAGATGCTCGCCAAGGCCATGCAGAGCCTCAACGAGCGCGAGATGCACATCCTGACCGAGCGCAGGCTTAAGGATGAACCGGCGACGCTCGAGGATCTGAGTCAGGAATACGGCATCAGCCGCGAGCGCGTCCGCCAGATCGAGGTTCGCGCTTTCGAGAAGCTGCAGAAGGCGATGCGCGCCGCGATGCGCGACCAGTCCGACGCCCGCAAGGAAGCGATCGCCAACGCGTGATTGCCCTTCGCGATGAATTTGAAAGGCCGCCCCGAAACGGGCGGCCTTTTTCGTATCGGTCAGTGCGGCGAGCGGCGCGATGTGTAGAGGATCACGCCGACGAGCACCGCCGCGAGGATCAGGGAAGAACCGATGGTACCGAAACCGAGCCCGCCCTTCTCATGCGTCTTCGTCAGCAGGTCGCCCGCCGTCGCACCGAGCGGCCGGGTCAGCACGAACGCCATCCAGAAAAGCAGGGTGCGCGAGACCTTCGTATAAAAGTAGGCGAGTGCGATCAGCGCGATGATGCCCGAGATCAGCAACGCGCCACCGCCAAAGCCGAGGCCTGAGCTGTCGGCGAGAAAATCGCCGAAGGCCGTGCCCAGCGTGTTCGAAACGAGAATGGCCGCCCAGTAGAAGGCTTCAACCTTGAGCGTGCGGATATTCTCGACCGACAGCGTTCCGACGCTCGCGCGCCAGATGCCGAGCACCGCCACGAGCGCCGCGATCAGGATCGCCGAGCCCGCGACATAGCCGAGGCCGAGTGTGCGGTCCATGTAGTCCGACATGGTCGTGCCGGCCGTGCTGGTCGCGAGGATCACCGCCCAGTAGAGAAACGGGTGAAAGGCCTTCGCCCGGAGCTGCGAGACGAGTGCGACGACAAAGAGGCCGAACAGGATGAGCGTGCTTGCCGCATAGCCGACATTCATCGTCATCGACAGAAGATCGCCGCCCGTCTCGCCCAGCGTCGTCGCGCAGATCTTCATCACCCAGAACGCAAGCGTGACCTGCGGCACCTTGTTGTGCAGGCTGCCGTCCGAAGGCCGTGCCGCGCG
>CAISYL010000219.1 GCA_903889655.1 uncultured Alphaproteobacteria bacterium
ATCTGGGCGACGCGCTTCCTCGCGGCGCGCAGCGCGAGCTTGAAGACGATGGGCGTCAGCGCGAGCGACATGGTGACGATGGCGGTGAGCAGGTTCGCGTCCTCCATGCGCATGACGTCGGCGGCGGCGGCCGCGCCGAACAGCACGAAGGCGAATTCGCCGCCCTGCGCCAGCACGCCGCCGATCTTCAGCGCATCCTGATGCGGGGAGCCGGTGGCGCGCGCGACCGCATAGATGAGCGCGAATTTCACCGTCACCACGGCGACGACGCCGATGGCGACGACCACCCAGCGGTCGGCGACGAGGCGCAGGTCGATCGTCATGCCGACGGTGATGAAGAAGAGGCCGAGCAGCAGGCCGCGAAAGGGCTCGATATCGGCTTCGAGCTCGTGGCGGAAGCTCGATTCCGCCAGCAGCACGCCGGCGAGGAAGGCGCCCATGGCCATCGAGAGGCCCGCAAGCTCCATGACGGTGGCGGCGCCGAGGACGAGGAGCAAAGCGGCGGCCGTCATGATCTCATGCGCGTTCGAGCGCGCCAGCAGGCTGAACAGCGGGTTCATGATGTAGCGCGCCGCGATCGCGACGATGGCGACGGCGGCGAGCATGGCGAGCGTGGTGCCGAGGCCGGCCGGATGCGCGGCGTCGCCGCCCGGCGTGAAGATCGCGACGAGGGCGAGCAGCGGCACGACCGCGAGATCCTGCAGCAGCAGGATCGCGAAGGCGCGCTGGCCGTAGGGGGCGGTCAGCTCGCCGCGCTCCTCCATCAGCGGCGCGGCGAAGGCGGTCGAGGACAGCGCGAGGCCGAGGCCGGCGATGATCGCCGCATGCCAGGCGAAGCCCGCGGCCAGCGCGATGCCGCCCAGCACCGCCCCGCAGGCGAGCACCTGGATGAGGCCGAAGCCCAGAATGTCGTGGCGCATCGTCCAGAGCCGCGAGGGCTTCAATTCGAGGCCGATGATGAAGAGCAGCAGCACCACGCCGAGCTCGGCGAGGCCGAAGACCGATTCCGGATCGTCGAAGAGGCCCGTCACATGCGGGCCGATGACGACGCCCGCCGCCAGATAGCCGATGACGCTGCCGAGCTTCAGCCGCCGCGACAGCGGCACGGCGATGACGGCGGCGGCGAGGAAGATCAGCGGATAGAGCAGCGGATATTCGCTCGCGTGATTGGCGACGGCCTGCGAGGCGTGTTCGACGACATTCTGGGCGACGGTCTGGGCGGTGCTCTGCATGCGCGCATTCTGGCCTGTCGGAAGGCCGAGGGGTAGGGGGCGTAAGTCTTCTTTCAGCCGTCTCCCGGCCTTGTGCCGGGACCCAAGGGCCGCTTGCCCGGCATATGACGCCCCTGGGCCCGGGGACGAAGCCCGGGGTGACACCTTGATTGCGGGACGACAGAAACAAAACAAAAAGGGCGCCGATAAGGCGCCCTTTCGTCGTCAATTTGAAATTTCGATCAGAAATTCGCGACGTCGAGTTCCATCAGCCCGTCGGCGCCGGCGCGGGCGCGTTCGAGCCAGCCGGCCGTCATCGGCACTTCGCGCTCCATCCAGTATTTCGCGAGCGTGAGCTTCCTCTTGTAGAAGTCCGGCTTGTCGGTCCCGGCCTTGAGCTTCGCGAGGCTGAGCTTCGCCATCTGCGCCCACATCCAGGCCAGCGTCACCGTGCCGAAGATGTTGAGGATGTCGTAGGAGGCGGCGCCCGCGTGATCGTAATTCTTGGGCGCGTTCTGCATCAGCCAGCCCGCCGCTTCGCCGAGGCGGCCATAGCCGGTCTTCAGCGGCCCGATGAAGGGCGCCATTTCGGCGTCGCCCTCGTTCTCCTTGATGAAGGCGTCGAGCTTGCCGAAGTAGGTCAGGGTGGCGCGGCCGCCCTTTGACGTCATCTTGCGGGCGACGAGGTCCAGCGCCTGAATGCCGTTGGCGCCTTCATAGACCTGGTTGATGCGCGCATCACGCACGAACTGCTCCATGCCGTTGTCGCGGATATAGCCGTGGCCGCCGAACACCTGCATCGAGGCGTTGGCCGCCTCGAAGCCCTTGTCGGTGAAATAGGCCTTGATGACCGGCGTGAAGAGCTGGCTCAGATCTTCGGCTTCCTGACGTTCCTTTTCGTCGGCGCTGGACCGCGCGACCGAGAAGAGGAACGAGACATACATCGCGAGCGCGCGGGCACCCTCGACGAAGGCGCGAGAGGCGATCAGAAGCCTGCGCACATCCGGGAAGACGATGATCGGATCGGCCGGACCCGACGGGTTCTTGGCGCCCGTCAGCGCGCGGCCGGCCAGACGCTCGGTCGCATAGGCGACGCCGTTCTGATAGGCGACTTCGCCCGCCGCGATGCCCTGAATGCCGACGCCCATGCGCGCGCCGTTCATCATGCCGAACATGCCGGCCATGCCGGCCGATTTCGACTTCTTCACTTCGCCGGTTTCGGTCTTCACCGTCGAGGGGCGGCCCTTCAGGTGATAGGCGACGGCATTGTCGAAGTTCAGGACGCAGGTCGCGTTGCCCTTGATGCCCATCTTCTTCTCGACGGCGCCGGTCGACATGCTGTTCGGGCCGGTGATCTCGCCGGTCTCGGGATCGACCAGCATCTTCGGCACCATGAAGAAGTTCACGGTCGAGAGATCGTCGACATATTTGCCCTCTTCGTTGGGCAGCTTCGCGATCACCATGTGGATGATGTTGTCGGTCATGTCCTGATCGCCGCCGGAGATGAAGATCTTCGTCCCCGTCAGGCGATAGGTGCCGTCGTCCTGCTTGACGGCGCGGGTCTTCATCAGCTTCAGGTCGGTGCCGCAATGCGGCTCGGTGAGGCACATGGTGCCGGCCCAGTCGCCATCGGCCATGCGCTGCGCGACGTGCTTGCGCATCCAGTCCTCGCCCGTCGCCCAGAGCGCGCCGAGCGCCGCGCCCGACAGGCCCGGATACATCGAGAAGGCCTGATGGGCCGACGAGCCGAGCTCCGCGAAGGCGAAGGTGATGACGGAGGGCAGGTTCGCGCCGCCCAGTTCCTCGGCCACGCCGAGCTTGTTCCAGCCGCCATCGGCATAGGCCTTGAAGGCTTCCTTGAAACCCTTGGGCGTGCGCACGACGCCGTTTTCGAGATGGCAGCCTTCCTCGTCGCCGGTCTGGTTCAGGGGCTGCAGAACTTCCTCGCAGAACTTCGCGCCGCCTTCCAGGATCGCCGAGGTCATGTCGGGCGTCAGCTCCGCAAAGCCCGGCAGATCGGTCCGCTTCTCGATTTCGAGAAACTCATGAAAGAGAAAAAGGAAATCCTCGACCGGGGCCTTGTAACTCGGCATGGCGCGCTCCGTAGCTTTCAATGCTGTCAGTAAACGGCGCGGATAATGGGGTAGGAGGGCGGGGATGTCTAGCTAAGAACGCCAGCGTGCTTGCCGATCCCGTAACCGTTCCTTGGACGTTCGATCATCATCCTTATCGTCTTCCTCTTCAGGTTTTTCGGTCCAAAGCATTAACAGGGCGAAGCCATCTCTCTGAGGATAGACCTGTTCATATAAGGCGGGTGCTTGCTTGCCGTATGGAATATCCAGCCATGTTTCCGCAGCAACCTCTTCGACTCCTGTAAGCGCGCCCGATGTTGGTTTGACACGGTGGAAAAGTGAGCCCCGAGGAATAGGTTGGCCATATGACGGCTCGATGCGGGGGAATCCTAATTTTTTATATGTGCGGGATATTTTCCCGTCCTTGACGACGACTACGGCGACCTCTTGGTCGTGATACTCTGCATAAGCTCTTGCTGCAGCTTCTTTGCTGACGTCAAAGTGACGGGCAATTTGAACGACTTGTTCCAAACTGGGGTCACGATAGCGTTGCATCTGGAGTCGGAGAAATGGGGGTGGCATCAAGATTAATGCGGCAAATTGGTTCGCTTGTACTTCCATTTGAGCATAGCGATCTTGCTCCTTTGCGGCCCATCGGCGCATGTCTTCCCGGGAGCACAGGAAATTTTCGCTTCCTATTGGCTTATGAGCTGGAATCAAAAAGTGGCCCAACTCGTGGCCTATCGTGAATCGGCGACGTCCTCTACGTGCAGCTTTGTTGACCAGAATTATCCCAGAACTGCGGCCTTCATCGGTTAGCAGGCCACCTTCGAATCCCTCTGTTTCTAGGTCTGCGATGTCATCAATATCCAATTGTCTTGCTAACTCATCTATGGGCACTGGAATTGATAAAGTTGGTTCTGCTTTTAAGATTTTTGTCACCAGACCATGTGGTGATCCTGTTCCATCGAGATCGAGCCGAGTTACGTGCATCGTTCACCCGCCATTTTTGCGATCCTTCAGATGATCCATCATCATCTGAATTGCTTCGCGATCTTTGGGAGTCAGTTCTTTTAACTCGCGGTACATCGCTTGAATTTGTGGTTCGTCGCCTTTGCTTGTTGGATTTTCGCCAACGAGATCTGCGACGCTTACTTTGAAGCACTTCGCTAATTTAACTAGGAGCTCGAGCGACGGGTTTTTACTTTTTCCTGTTTCGAGGTCCCATATGTGTGCCTTGGAGGCACGCACTTCATCCGCCACTTCTTGCAACGATTTTTTGTGCTTAATCCTTAGCTCTTTCAGTTTTGCTGCCAGCGCCATCAGCATTCACTCCCTGAATCAATGCGGCGCGCCATAAGTTTGGCGCGCCGCTCGTACTGAACAAAATCGTACCACATGACTTGACGATAGCAAATCGTCTGATTAGATTATACGAAATCGTACGCAATTTGCGGCGATTCTCAGGAGGTAAGGCTCAAATGGGCAAAGATCAGCATATCGTTCCCCACGGGGACGATTGGGCGGTGCGCGGAGCTGGTAACAGCAAGGTCACCTCCATACATCCGACTCAGGCCGCTGCGATTGAGGCGGGTCGCCCTATCGCGGAGCATCAAAAGAGTGAGCTCGTGATTCATCGGCCGGACGGAAGAATTCGCGACAAAGATTCCTATGGAAATGATCCGTTTCCGCCGAAGGGTTGAGAAAGGGCCGCACTGAGCGGCCCTTTTTTCAATGGAGATAACCAATGATTATTACGAAGTCTCGCATCGTCCATATACGCCAGTACTTGAGCCATCTTCCGGCGGGGGCGTCATTTCGAATTGTTGTGGCTTTGGACGATGAGAAATTCTCCCGACTCCCGAGTTTGGGTTTTGCTGCAAGTCCGCAAGTTGGTGACACAGTATTACCAAAACCAATGGGCACCGTTTCGAGATTCAACTCGGAAGGACGATGGGTCATTCGTCGCGATCTGCCGAAAGAGCTCCGATATGTCCGAACGGTTCATTGGCGATGGCAGCAGTGGACGAGCGGAGGTGGTTCAGAAGAACACGAAGATTTCTGCGACCTCTATCGCAAGTGTTTTCAGAGAGAGTTCGTCGCGCCGCCGTCGGTCGAATTGACATATAACGAGAAGGATGGCGTACGACTGATCGTTGTCCCGGAAATGCAAAACGATGAACGCTACGATGAGCCTAACAAGCATGTTGTGAATTTGCTGTTGGAACTATTTGGCACTTGTGAGCTGGTTGCTGCCGACCTAACACGAATTGCTCCGGTGGCTCTGCGAAAGGTGAACTGGAGACTTTTGCCACCTGGAAAGTATCCTTGGGATCGACTCGAGGAGGCCATTGACGATGCCATCGCGAGAATATCGGAGGGCGCGCGGCGCGTTATCTGGGACCGACAAATCACCCTACAAAAATTTGGTCCGGACGAGATTTTTATCGGCGAAGGTGGGTACAGCGACTATATCGCGTACATATTCCAGAAGCGCGGCTTTGTCGTGTTGGAAAGCATCCGTCATGGGAATGCGATTTACGTTTTTGGATCGGACTGGCAGCGTGTGTCTCGGCTAACGAAAGCTGAGGTCCTCAGCAAGCATTTTCATCTTGTACGCATCGTCCATACAAAAGGATGGAAGCGGAAATTGGCAGAGATGTTTGACAAGTCGTCAGCTGCGTAATCTTGATGAAAACCTTATCCCCATTCCCTCCGCACACCCCATATCCCACCTGTCTCGATCCGCGAAGGGCGCGTCTGGACTGGCTGAATGCGTAGCGACAAGCGTCAGCGGCCCGTTTCTCGCGCGAATTTGATGATGATCTCCGTCCCCGTCGCTTCGGCGATCTCGTAAAGCGTCTCGACGGTCGTGTTGGCGCGGGCGCTTTCAGGGCATGCGACCAGCGATTGGGGCTTGCCCATGGTGGCGGCGATGTCGGACTGGCTGAGTTTCTTCGAGGCACGCACCTGCTGCACGGCCTCGGCGGCGATGCGCATGGCGCGTGTACTTCGGGTTTCTTCATCGCCCGCGCCTTCACTCCCTCGAGGTCGATCGTGTCCTTGCGCTTCGGCATCACCGCGCCGTTCCCTTCACCTCGACCGATAGCGATCCGACCGACATTCCGGCCATGTGGATGGTCTCAGTCTGAGCATCGACATCAATGATCGGCGGGCTCGTCGTGTAAACGACGATGTAGCGCGCGCCCATGTCTGGCTGGAGGTTGAGGACTATATCGCGATGCGGCGGCAGATCGGTCTGCATAACCCAGGATGCGGCTGACGGCTTGATCGTGCTAATCGGTCTCTTGTCGCGGTCGAGCGCCGCGACTGTCTGATAGAAGACTCCGTTGCCGGGAGGCCGCTTCGCGAGGTTCCACATATAGCTTGCGACGGTAACCGTATAAGGCCGGTCCGACTGCGGTAGTTCGAAAGCCCTGAAATAGCTCACGCCTTCCGCGCCGAAATCGAAGGCGGGGCTCGCGGCGTCGATCTCGAATGCCGTCTTCGAGGGGAGCGCGAGGGGCGCGAAATCTGCATCGGCGAGTTTCGCAATCGTCGGCTTCGCCGCCGCATAACTCGCAGCAGGCATGTCCACCTGCGGTGTGCAGGCAGCGAGTAGAAGTAGCGGCAGACAAAGGCGCCGCGTTGTCAACCGCGTTACTCCGTGACCGGCGGTCCGGGTGTCCGCAGCACGATGAGGATTTTGCCTGTCGGCGAGCCCTTCACGGCCGCGCGCTGTCCGCCGATGGGGATGAAGAGCGGTCCGGCCATCGCGACGCCGGGGCCGCCATAGACGGCTTCCTCGCCTGCGGCGATCAGGCTGCGCGTCGTGTAGATGACGGCATAATGCGCGCGCATCGCTGGTGCCACGTCGAGCCAGACATGTCTGAAAAGATAGGCGCCGTTTTCGCCATAGGTATAAAAAGGCCCTTGCAGCATGGGAGAGGCCAGCGGCTTTTTATCCGCATCCAGAAGGACGACCTTCGGAAAGAAGGTCCGCATCGCGCAATTGCGGCAGGGAAATGCGGAATCGGTCCTGATGTCGATCGTGATAACGTCGGACCGCTGCGGAATTTCGAGCGCCACGACATGGCTGCGCCCGTCGCCGCCGAAATCGAAAACGGGCGTCTCCGCCGTGACCGAAACGGGCTCGGACGCCGGATAGGAAAGTTTCGTGAAACTCATCGCCTCGTAGCTGGCGACGGTCGGCGTCATCTGCGTCTGCATGGCCTCGACCTCGGCCATATCGGTGGTGTGATCGCAGGCCGCGAGCAGCGGCAGCAGAACGAGCAGAAAAGCTCCGCGAAAATTCATGATGTCCCCCTTGGTCCCGCTTCCAGTATGTCGGCAGGCTGACGGAAAGGGAAGACGTGGATGCCCGGGTTCCCGGCCTTCGCCGGGACAGGCAAGCCCGGGCATGACGGGAAAAGAAATCGAGCGAAAACTTATCCCCGCCCCCTCCCGCGCCCCCATATTGATGTCATCGCCTCCGCGAAGGGTCGTTCCGGACCGTCCGTGGCGTGGGAGGCGAGCGGTATCCGACACAGGCGGAGTAACGAACCGTTGGGGGTCGGACGCACGTGGGTTGGAAAAGTACCTGCGTCATTGAGCGATAGATACCGCGCGCGGGGCCGATGCTTTGTCGCCCCTGTACGTGCCACATGTCACATGCAGGACATGTGCGACGGAGTAAGCCCCGCGCCCCTTCACTTCGGTGAAGGTTTCGGGAGTTGCGTGCCGAAACTCCGGGGGCGGTGTGCCTCGCGGGGATAGCCGTGTTTTTCGCGCTCCATACAAGGCTGTCACCCCGGGCTTCGTCCCGGGGTCCAGGGCCTTATATGCAGAGCGGGCGGCCTCTGGGTCCCGGCACAAGGCCGGGATGACAGTTCGATTTGGGGAGGGGCTCTATCCCGGGCAGCCCTTGCGCAGACCGAGCGCCGCGACGGCGGCGCGGTCGAGCGGCAGAAGCTCCGCATCGGCGGCGCCTTTCGCCTTCAGCGCGAGGTCGGTGGCGATGTCCTGCAGGCTGTCCTCCATCTCGCCCGTGCGCCAGAGGATGCAGCGGGCGTAAGGCGGCGCGCCTCGTTCGCCGCGCGCCTTGCCGTCGTCGTGGCGCAGCGTGCCCGTGTCGGGGATCGAGGCGGCGGTGAGCGTCGCGCGGAGGTCGTCGAGGTGCGCCGACATTTGCGCGGCGCGGGGACGCGCGGCTTGTGGGTCGAGGCCCGCCTTCAGCGCGTCGATCTCGGCCAGCATTTCGGTCTGAAGTTTCGCGAGGTCGTCCAGCGTCGCGCGGTAGCGCGCCTCGCCGTAAGGCTCCGCGCGGGCGGGACCGGTCAGCAGGAGCGGAAGGAGGAGGATGAGGGCCGTCGATCGCATGGGGGTTCCTTGCAGCGCGCGCGGCATGATAGGCGGCGCGGCCAGGCGCGCCAAGATCGGGCGCGCCAAGCTCAGGCGGCGGCGACCGTGCCGAGGATCGCCGAGAGATCGGGAAGGCCGAAGCCGATGTCGAAAAGCGTCACATCCTCGATCGCTTCCGTCGGCCGATGGACGCCGTAGGGCGCCTTGCCATAAGGGAAGGCGTCGCGGCAGGAGAGCGAGAGCACGCGCGGCGCCTGTCCCTCCGGCGCCTCCAGCGGCAGCACGATCTGCTCGACGCGGGCCGGCACCTCGTCCTCGCCATAGAGAAGCGTGAAGTGCAGCAGCGCGCCGATGCGCCGCCGCGCGACGAGGTCGAAGCCGATGCCGACCGCGGCGCGCATTTCGGGCAGCGCAAGGTCGACGAGGTTCAGCCCGCGCGGTTCGAAGCCGAGCCGCTTCACCGCGAGCGTGCCGGCGAGGCGATAGCGCACCGTCGTCATGTCCGCCACTTCGAAGACGATGATCTCAGGCAGCAGCGGCTTCATCAGGGCGACGTCGAGCCTGTCGGCCCTGGGGATCGCGCCGTCCGCGCACATCGCCTGCCAGCAGGCGAGGAGACGCGCGGTGTTGTCGAAGGAAAAAGACACCTTGGCCGGATCGGAGCAGACCTCGATCGGGAACTGGAACATGTAATCGGGCACCGGTACTGAATCTGAAACCAGAATTTTACGCTGACAGTCTCAACGCAAAGCTGCGGTAAACACGTCCATTCCGATTGAATCCCGGCGCCCGATCTCTGCGGATGGTTAGCTATTGGTGAAGACGGGCGCGCGTTTCTGCAGGAACGCCGCGATGCCTTCGCGCATATCGTTCGTCTGCGCGCACAGGATCTGGTTGCGGTCCTCCATCGCGATGGCCGCTTCGAGGCTTCCCGCATCGACCGACATGTTGAGGCATTCCTTGGTGAGCCTGAGCCCGATGGGCGAGGTCGTCAGCATTTCGTAGATGTAAGGTTGCGCCGCCTCTTCCAGCCTGTCGTCGGGCACGACTTCCGAGACGAGGCCGACGCGCTCGGCGCGGCCTGCATCGATGAAGCGGCCCGTCATCATCAGTTCGGAGGCAACCGAGACACCGACGAGGCGCGGCAGGAAATAGGAGACGCCGATGTCGCAGGCCGAGAGGCCGATGCGGATGAAGGCGGCGTTCATGCGTGCGCTCGTCCCCGCGATGCGGATGTCGGACGCCAGCGCGAAGGCGAAGCCGCCGCCGCAGGCCGGCCCATGCACGAGGCTGATGATGGCTTGCGGGCAGCGGCGCATGCGGATGACGATCTCGCTGATCGCGCGCTGGCCCTTCAGCCCCGCGACCACGCCGCCGCTGGAATTGCCGCCCGCGTCGCTGCGGGAGATGCTGCTCGCCTTCAGGTCGAGCCCGGCGCAGAAGGCGCGGCCCGCGCCTTTCAGCACGACGATGCGCACCGACTGGTCGGTATAGAGCCTGCCGAAATAATCCTGCAGCTCGGCGATCAGCGTCGGGTTGAGCGAATTGAGCGCCTCGGGACGGTTCATCGTCACCCAGTCGACGGGGCCGTCCTTGCGGATGATGAGGGTTTCGTAAGCCGCCGCTGCGTCAGCCATGATCTCTCTCCCATATGGATTTTATCGTTGGGAGAAAGCTACAGGGAGGCGGGGCCCGGGGCTACTCCAGCTCGGTTTCCATGCGCAGCAGCACACGCTCCGGCAGGTCGAGCCATTTCAGTGCGAGGAGGCCGTTCGGCTCGATGCGCATCACCTCCGCGTCGAAGCGCTGGCCGGGCGCCGCTTTCTTCCAGCGCAGCGTGCCGCTGACGATATCGCCGACCGCGAGCGTGCCCGAGAAGCCCTCGATGCAGGCGCCGCCCGGCGACCAGTCGCGGGCGCGGTGATCGACGCCGCCGATGGCGACGATGAGCGCGGGATCGTTGGCGCGCGGCGCCGCGCGCAGTTCCGGCATTTCGAGCCGGCCGCGCAGATTTTCAACGAAACGAGAGATCAACGACATGCCGCCCCCGGATGTCCTTCGGTACAGCCGGCATTCTGACAGGTCGACCCGCGATGCCAAAGCGCCTTTTGCCGCGACACCGGGCGGGACTTCCAGCACGGGCGCGGCTTCGATATAAAGGCGGGACCTTTATACCCCGTGGAGCCCCCCATGTCGCAGGCCGGAAAGCCGTCGCCCATCCTGATCGAGGTGGGCCCAGGCGAACTCGTCGACAAGATCACCATTCTGGCCATCAAGTCCGAACGCATGAGCGATCCGGAGAAGCTGAAGAACGTCCGCTACGAGCTCGACGTGCTCGACCGCGCGCGCCGGTCGCATGTGCCGGACACGGCGGAGCTTCACGCGCTCGAGGCGGAACTGAAGGCGGTCAACGAGGCGTTGTGGGTGATTGAGGATGACATCCGCCAATGCGAGGCGGACAAGGATTTCGGGCCGAAATTCATCGAGCTCGCGCGGTCCGTCTACAAGCAGAACGACAGGCGCGCGATGCTGAAGAAGGACATCAACACGCTCACCGGCTCGGCGATCGTCGAGGAAAAATCCTACACCGAATTCAACTGACCTTTTCGGCTTCCCGCTCGGGAAGCTTCGCGCGCAGGTGGATTTCGTCGAGCACGCGCTCGACCGGCAGCGCGGAGAGATGCGCGACCTCGATCGCGCCGAAATTCTTGCGCTCGATGCCGGTGCGCTCGGCCGTCGTGTGCGGGCCGAAAAGCGCGAGGCCCGGCGCGCCGATATGGGCGGCGAGGTGGCTTGGGCCGGTGTCGTTGCCGACGACGAAGGCCGCCTGTTTCAGCAGGCCCGCGAGCTCGAACCAGTTGATGAAGCCGCGCGGCCCGTGAAGCTTGATGCCGGGGATCTTCTTGGCCAGCTCCTGCTCGTCGGGGCCCGGTGCGATGACGACTTCCTGGCCCTCGTCGATCAGGCGTTTGGCGAGCGCCGGATAATAGGGCCAGCGCTTCTGCGGATGGCGCGCCGACGAGCCGGGAATCAGCACGATATAGGGCCGCGTCACGCCGGCCTCTGCGAGGAGGCCGCTCACATCGTCGGCAAGCCACGAGACATCGGGATGGCGCGTGTAGCGCACGGGCACGCCGGCATCCTTCAACTGGCCAGCGAGGCGGTCGAGGGTGCGGATCTTCTTCGGGTTCTTCGCGCGGTGCGGATGGCTGCAGCCCGGCGCGGTGCCCGACCAGTTCGTGTTCTGAAAGAACCAGCGGAAATAGGTCGCGGTGCGCGAGGAATTCTGGAGGTCGTAGACCATGTCGAATTTCTCGGCCTTGAAACGCTGGCCGAGCTTCCACATCTGATCCAGACGCCAGCGCGGCGCACGCTGATCGACCATCACACCGTCGACCCAGGGGCAGCGCTCGAAGATGCGGCGGTAAAGAGGGGTCGTCAGGACGATGATATCATCGCCCGCGTGATGCTCGCGGATATCCCTGAGCGCGCCTTCGGTCTGAATGACGTCGCCAAAGGCTCCGTGCTTGATGATCAGGATACGGCCCATGGGCAGGTCAGTTTCGCATCTTACCGTCTCGGGCGGGCTTTCATCCGGCGCTTCAAGACAGAATGTCACAGCCGCCGCCGTCGCGCGAGGCCTATTGCGTCCAATAAGCCCCTCCTAGACTATGCGCCCGCGTCTGACAATGCCGGTTTGCCGCACGCTCGACGGAAGATGTGTGCCGGTTCGTTGGTAGGGACGGGAAGCGCGCGTGCGTCTTTTCCGAAAACATGAGCGATGAAGGAGAGCCCGCAAGGGCACACCGGATATGAGCCAGGCCAATGAAGATGTTGCGAAGCGCCTGGGGCTGATACCCGACGGCAATGGAGGGGGATTGAAGGACCGGCTCCGGCGCCATCCATGGCTTGCCGGCGGGGCGGTCCTCGTCGTCCTGCTCATCCTCGTCAGGATCATATTCTTCGGCGGCCATTCGGGCGTCGTCTATGTGACGGAGAAGGTCGCCAGGGGCGATCTGCGCGTGACCGTCACGGCGACCGGCACCGTCGAGCCCGTGACGACGGTGACCGTCGGCAGCGAAGTCTCCGGCCGACTTGAAACGGTTCTGGTCGATTACAACGACCAGGTCAAAAAGGGCCAGGTGCTCGCTCAACTCGATACGACGACGCTCGAGATGACGGTCGCGAAGTCCAAGGCCAATCTCGACGACGCGCGGGCGACGGTGCTCCAGTACGAAGCGACGCGGATCGAGACCGCCGCCAAATGGAAGCGCTATCGCGCGCTCGCCGCGCGCAACGCGATTTCGCAGCTCGATCTCGATACGGCGCTCGCCGACCTGAAGCGCGCCGAGGCGAATTATGCGAGCGCGCAGGCAAAGACGAAGTCGATGGAGGCGCAGCTCGCCTCCGACGAGACGTCGCTCGCCAAAGCGGTCATCAAATCGCCGATCGACGGCGTGGTCATCGAGCGCGACATCGAACCCGGACAGACCGTCGCCGCGACCTTCGAGACGCCGACGCTCTTCACGCTGGCCGACGATCTCAGTCATATGGAGCTGCAGGTGAAGGTGGACGAGGCCGATGTCGGCGAAGTCCGCACCGGTCAGTCCGCGACGTTCACGGTGGACGCCTATCCGAACCGCCGCTTCGAAGCGCAGATCGAGAAGGTCCGTTATGCCTCGACGACGACGAACAATGTCGTCTCCTATGTCGCGGTGCTGACTGTCGACAATACCGATCTCGCGCTCCGTCCGGGCATGACGGCGACCGCGGAGATCGTTACGGCGGAAAAGAAGGACGCATTGCTCGTGCCGAACGGGGCCACCCGTTTCACGCCTCCCGACATGAAAGCGCCGGAAGCGAAAGTGTCGGACAAGGGGGTGGTCGAGAAATATGTCTGGGTGTCGAAAGACGGAACGCCGGTTGCGGTGCCGCTTCATCTCGGGCTGACCAACGGCCAGCAGACGGAAGTGCTCGGCGGCGACATCGCGCCCGACGCTCTTGTCATCACCGACATCAAGACGGCGGGAAAATAGCCGTGGCGCAGTCTCCCGCATCGACCGAACCGCCGCTGATCGAGTTTCGCTCGGTCTCGAAAGTATACGGGCGCGGCGAGAGCGAGGTTCGCGCGCTGAACGGTATCGACCTCGTCATCCATGACGGCGAATTCGTCGCGGTCATGGGGCCGAGCGGCTCCGGGAAATCGACTTGCATGAATATCGTCGGCTGTCTCGATACGCCGAGCAGCGGTCACTACTTCTTCCGCGGCGTCGATGTCGGTGGTCTCAGCCGCGATCAGCGTGCGCTTCTCAGGCGAAATTATCTGGGCTTCGTCTTTCAGGGGTTCAATCTTCTGAAGCGTACGACGGCGCTCGAGAATGTCGAATTGCCGCTCATCTATCGCGGTATCTCGCGCGCCGAACGGCACGAGCGTGCGCGACATGCCCTGGCGGCCGTCGGGCTCGCCGATCGCGCCGACCACACCGCATCGGAACTGTCGGGCGGCCAGCAGCAGCGTGTTGCGATCGCCCGCGCCATTGCCAGCGATCCGGCGGTCCTGCTCGCCGACGAGCCGACCGGCAATCTCGACTCGCAGCGTTCGCGCGAGATCATGGAGCTTCTCAAGTCGCTCAACGAGGATCATCGCATCACCGTGGTCATGGTCACGCATGAGCCGGACATGGCGCTTTATGCGAGTCGGGCCGTCCATTTCTTCGACGGGAAGGTCGCCTCCGATGTCGATCAGCGCCCTGTCGCGCCACCGACCGGGGCATAGCCATGCTCCTTGAAACCTTCCTCCTGTCGTTCCGCGAAATCCGGCGCAATCTGATGCGGTCGATCCTCACCATGCTCGGCATCGTCATCGGCGTCGCGGCGGTGATCGCGATGGTGACGCTGGGCGGTGGCGCGCAACAGAAGGTGTCGAATGACATTTCCGGCCTCGGCAAGAATCTCCTGATGGTCATGCCCGGAAGCCAGCAGCGAGGCCCGAGCACGGGTGGCGCCGCCTTCAAGGCGGGCGATGTTCAGGCGTTGCAGCGCGGCATCACGGGTCTCGCCGCGGTTGCGCCCATGGCGACGTCCTCGACGCGCGCCGTCTACGGCAATACCAACTGGACGACCACGGTCTCGGGAACCACCAATGCCTATTTCAAGGCGAGGCAGTGGGATATCGCGAAGGGACGCTCGTTCGACGAGGCGGAGGAGCGGGCGGGCCGCACCGTATGTCTCATCGGTGCGACCGTGCGCGACAAGCTCTTCGGCCAGCAGGATCCGATCGGCGCGCGGCTGCGTCTCGGCACGACCTCCTGCGAGGTGGTGGGGTTGCTTGCCGGCAAGGGCTCGTCGGGCTTCGGCACCGATCAGGACGATACGGTCATCATGCCGCTGCTCGCCTTTCAGCGCCGGATTTCAGGGGTCGACGATATCTCGCTCATCTTTCTGTCGGCGAGCAGCGATGCGTCCATCGACAAGGTGAAAGCGGGCGCGGAAGCGCTGCTTCGGCAGCGTCGGCATATCGTGCAAGGCAAGACCGACGATTTCCACGTGCAGGACATGCGCGAGATTGCGACGCTGGTCGAGGGAACGACGGCGCTCCTTACCGCCTTTCTCGGCGCCGTGGCAGCCATCAGCCTTGTCGTCGGTGGCATCGGCATCATGAACATCATGCTCGTCTCGGTGACGGAGCGCACACGCGAGATCGGCATCCGACTTGCCATTGGCGCCTTCGAGCGCGAGGTGCTGTTGCAGTTTCTGGTCGAGGCCGGGTCTCTCTCCCTCGCGGGCGGTGTCATCGGAATTATCATCGGTCTGACGATTTCTGCGATCGCTGCACCGATGGTCGGCATACCCTTCGTTCTGAATATCTGGATCATTGGTATAGCCTTCGTCTTCTCGGCTGCCGTCGGCGTCGTGTTCGGCTATTTTCCCGCGCGAAATGCGGCGCGTCTCGACCCCATTGAAGCACTGCGTTACGAGTAGTCTGTTTCAATGGCGGGGCGGAGGCTATGTGGCGTCAAAGATATCTATCGCTTTCCAATGTATTTCTGGCTGGCTATTCGCTTCTGCTCTGCGCCGCTGTCTGGCTCGCGCTGGCGACGATACATGTCGAGTCCATCGATGCGCCTTTCTGGGATGCGTGGCTGTATACAGATCCGCCCAAAGTCCTTGCGGATCTTTTCCGCTTGCACAACTCGCATCCGTTGGCGACGGGAAAGCTGCTTTTCGCGGTCGACTACTATCTCTTCAGCGGGCGAGGAAACTTTCTACGCGCGGTCCTGGTGCTCGAACTCGCTTCCTCGATCGCAGCCATCATTCTGCTGGCGCGTCTCGCGGAGATAACGGATCGGATCGCGCTTGCCGCCATCGGTTGCACTGCCGTGGTGCTTCTCTTCAGTCCGTTCGCCTTCGAGAATTTGACATGGGGTTTTCAGGTTGCCTGGGTAGCGGGCATAGCCGGGCCCGTCGTTTCGGTCGCCGCGCTCGCGATATTCGCTGAGAAGAAGACACCAGGATGGCTCGCGTTGTCTTATGCGGCCTTGGTTGCCGGCATGTTCGGTCTCGCCAGTGCGCTTCTGGCTCCGTTCATTCTTTCCTTCATGGCCTACTGGCTAAGATTGAATTGGCGCGTGGCGGCGGGATTTCTGTTTGCGGCGGTGATCGCTTGGTCGCTCTATATCGGCAACGGCGCCGGCGCCGCCCATCCGACTGCCGCGCTTCACATGCCGGGCGCCGTGGTTCTCTATGTTGTGCGCTATCTCGGCGGGTTGCCCGGCAGCGCGGCCAACTACTTCAGCTATTATCGCTTCAATGCTCCCGACGCGCTGAGCGCGGCGACCTATTCGGGTTTGATCCTTATCGTCGCAAATAGCGTACTTGCCTGGTGGCATTTCAGGCATGCCGGTCGCGAGAGGGGCGTGGTCGGATTGCTGGCGATTTCCGCCATCTGTCTGATGACGGCAGGACTTACGGCGCTGGGCCGGATATCCGCGCCGGAGATGGCGCTTTCCAGCCGATACACGATGACCGGCAGTCTCTACACGGCGGTTACGATCGCCATGGCGTTCTCGTTCTTCTCCCGCCGGCCGGATCGGCGACCCATCTTCCTTCTGTCGTCGCTCGTCGTCGTGATCCTTGCGCTCGTTCTCATTGCGGCCTTTCCCGTCATTCGCAATCTCGGGGGAAGGGACAGAGAAGAGACGGCCGGGCTTACCGCACTTGTCGCCGGCGTCGACGACACGCGGGCGATCGAGCGCCTCGCTTTCCGGCCACCTGACGCGATCGCGGAAAGCGCACGCCTGAAACGCGAAGGCAAGTTTCATTTCGCGAATTTCTGGGCTCGCCGGGTCGGTTCGAGGTTCGAGACCACGTCGTCGGCCCTCTGTCCGGGAACCATCGAAGCGGGTGAGAAGATCGGAACCGATGGAATGCGGGTGAATGGGACGGTTGCGCGGCGGCTGATCGGCGGCGCGCGGGAGATCGTCCTCGTGGATGCAAGCGGATTGATCGTGGGCTACGGGCGCGTGCCCGCGCGTCCCTCCGATCTCTATTGGTGGCTTATGTGGCCCGACCTGGCGTCGCCTTGGCAGGGGCATCTGAAGGCTATGTCGTTCACCGGTATCACGGCCTACGCAGGCGATCAGAAGGGCTGGACATGCCGCATCGGGCAAGGTGCCGGACGGCAGGGCGGGGAATGAAGTTTCATCCGGAATTCGCGCGATTTTCCAAATTCGTTCTTGCGAACGGTAGCACCGCCGGGCTGACGCTTCTCGCACGGGCGTTCTTCAATTTCCTGTTCCCCTTTGAACTCTCGGTCGTGCTGGCACATCTTGTCGGCATGACCGCCGCCTTCGCGCTCAACAAGTTCTTCGTGTTCGAGACGGGTGATGGCGTTGTTGGTCAATACAGCCGCTATGCGCTCGTGAATCTCATGTCACTGGCGCTGACGACCAGCGTCAGCGCCTTGTGCTATCGATTGGCGCTCCCAGCTCTGGGCATCGGTTTTTATCCGGCGCTGCTCTCCCACCTCCTGGGGCTTGGTTCGACGGCGGTGCCGAGTTATCTCGCGCATAAGCATTTTTCCTTCGGTGCCTCCAGCCGATCCCGGCGCGTGTCGGTCTAATCGCGGTGACTAAGGGGCCGGGCGACGGCTTCGAGCGGTTTTCGTTCGGCGGAGACGCCCCAGATCGCGGCGACAATGGCGGCGGCGATCATCAGGCCCGAGCCGATCAGATATCCGGCAAAGACATTTCCCCGTGAACCTGTCTCGATGAGGGCGCCGAAGACGAACGGGCCCGCGATGCCGCCAAGCGCGGTGCCGAAGGCATAGAAGATCGCGATGGCGAAGGCGCGCAATTCCAGCGGAAAGGTTTCGCTGACCGTCAGATAGGCGGAGCTTGCCGCCGCCGAGGCGAAGAAGAAAATCACCATCCAGGCGATCGTCTGCGTTGTTCCGTCGAGAAGCCCCTCCGCGAAGAGCCAGCCGCTCACGCTCAGTAGAATGCCCGACATCGCATAGGTGAAGGCGATCATGACGCGGCGGCCGAGCGTGTCGAAAAGCCTGCCGAGAAGGACAGGCCCGAGGAAATTGCCGAGCGCGAAGGGGAGAATATACCAGCCGACATGGGCGGCAGGGACGCCGTAGAAATCGGTCAGCACCAGCGCATAGGTGAAGAAGATCGCATTGTAGAAAAAAGCCTGTGCCGTCATCAGGCAAAGCCCGACGAGCGCGCGGGTGCGATGGAGACGAAAGAGCGTTTCCATCACATCGCGCGGGGTGAGCCGATGGAACTTCGAAAGGCGCATGGACGGCGTCTCCGCCGAGAGGTCGATGCCGCTGCCGTGGAAGCGGGACTCGATCTCGTCGACGATGTCGTCGGCCTCCGCCATGCGGCCATGCGTGATGAGCCAGCGCGGACTTTCAGGGATGAAGTACCGCGAGGCCAGGATGGGAATGCCGAGCGCCGCGCCGATGAGGAAGCAGGCGCGCCAACCTGTGTCCGGGCCGAGCGTATCGGGTGAGAGAAGGACGATCGAGCCCAATGCGCCAAGCGCCGTGCCGACCCAGAAGCTGCCGTTGATCGCGAGGTCCGTGTGGCCGCGCACGCGCGCGGGCACAAGTTCCTGGATGGTCGAATTGATGGCGGTATATTCGCCGCCGATGCCGGCGCCGGTGAGAAAACGAAAGAGCGCGAAGCTCCAGATGTTCCAGGAAAAAGCCGTCGCCGTCGTCGCTGCGATATAGAGAAGGAGCGTGATGAAGAAGAGCTTTCTGCGGCCGAGCCTGTCCGTCGCCCAGCCGAAAAAGAGTGCGCCGAGAACGGCGCCCGCGAGATAGGCGCTGGCGGAAAGCCCGATTTCCTCGTTGGTGAAGGCGAGCGAGGAGCTGTCCTTCAGCGCACCGGCGACGGCGCCCGCCAGCGTCACTTCGAGCCCGTCGAGAATCCATGTGATGCCGAGCGCGACGACGACATGCGTATGGAAGCGGCCCCAGGGAAGACGGTCGAGTCGCGCAGCGACGCGGGTCTCGACGATGCCGGCATCGCCGTTCATTGCGTTTTCTTTCCGCCTTTTTTGACACCGCTTCCATGCGGAGGTGCCGCTTTCTTCGTCTTCACGCCGGGAAGGGCTTTGCTCGCCGCCTCGATGCGGGCGATGCTGCCGGCACAATCATTGTCCTTGCCGAGGCCGAGCTGGATCGTCGGAAGCAGCGCCGCAAGCGGCGTCAGCAGAACGCCCAACGCAACCGAAGGCCCCGCCCGCGCGGCGAGAGCGGCGGTGTCGGGGCCGACCGAAGGGCTTTTCAGCGGCCCGTCGATGTCGATCGGTGCGGGCACGGCGCCGACGCTGAAATGCTTCGGCTCAGTCGCGATGCGGTAATCGATCCGCTCGTTCTGAAGATCGATCTTGCCGTTGCCGGTGACATTCGCTTCCGTCGTGTCGAGGAAGAAGGTGCGGGTCTGCAACTGGCCCCGGTTCAGCGAGAAATCGCTCACCATGCAGCGTATCTGCGTCCGTTGCGGAATGCCGAGCGCCGACAGGATCGAGTTTCCGAGGTCGATCCCGGCGAGATCGACCAGCAGCGCGCTGACGTCGCCGCCCGTCATGAAGAGCTTCAGATCGCCATCGCCGCGACCCAGCATGTCGGCAAGAGAGTTGCCGCTGGTGTCGATATAGGCGCGACCGCCGATCGTGCCGGCGCCCTCGAAGATATGCGTCGATTGCATCAGACGGTGAAGATCGACCTGTTTGAACTCGACGCGGAATTTCGCATGAGCCGGGTTCTGCCGGGCGTCGAATTCGATGTTGCTCGCAATTTCACCCTTGCCCACGCCGAAGCTGAGCGGGGTGAGCGTCACCTTGCCGTTTTCGAGGGTGAAGTCGGCGACCAGATTGTCGAGCGGCATCGAACGGCCCTCGATGCGCTTGCCCTCGTAGTGAATATGGAAGTCGGCGCTCTTGACATCCGGCACGTTGAGCGGTGTGTCCGGCAGCAGTTTCGGGCTCGCTTGCTTCTGCCGGTGTTCTTCCTTCTGGGTGGCGGACTGGTTCGGTGCATCTGTGCGGCCGGGCGTTGCGCCGATGAAGCCGCCGAGGTCGTCGAGCACGATGCGTTGCGATGTGAGGACTGCGTCGATGCGGGGGCGCTCCTTGCCCGGATCGACTTCGAAGCGTCCGGACAGATCGCTGTCGCCGACCCGTCCGTCGAAATTGCGGAACCTGATCCGGCGGTCGGCATAGTCGAGAAGGCCAGCGAGCCTGTAGCGAGGTGTCGGCGCGAGCGGGACGCCGATGAGCGGCTGCAGCTTTGCGAGATTGTCGCCTTCGAGCAGCAGCTTCAGATTGGCGCCGGAGAATTTCAGCGGATTGCGAAGGGTGCCCGTCAGGCGAATATGCGTCGCGCCGTTCTTCGCATCGAGATCGACCGGATAGGGCTTCGTCTCGTTGCGGAGCGAGAGCAGCGATCCGCCGCTGAAATGCGCATCGATCGGCTGCGCGTCATAGGTGCCTCTGGCGGCGACCACGATCCTCGGTTCGCTTCCGTCCCGCGGTTCGTCGGTGTTGATGAAGGTGCTGAAGTCGGCCTTGCGCCGGGGATCGACGAAGCGAATGCGACCGTCGCGGATCGTTAGGCGACCGATTTCGGGGCCCGCGGCGTCTTGTTCCGCGCCGGTCGGTTGCCCGACGCCGGATTTTCCGAACTGCCAGTTCGTCGTGCCATCGGATTTGGCGCGCAACGTGCCCTGCGGTTCATCGATCTCGATGGAGGGAATGACGATGCGTCCCCGCAGTGCGGCCCAGGCATCGAAGCGCAGTTGCAGCCGCTTGACGGTGGCGAGCGTGTCATTGCCGCCGAAGCCCGGCGGGTTCGAAATCGCCGCGTCGTCGACGGTCACCATGGGGGCGCCTGAGAGGCGCAGATCGAAATGGCCGATGGAAACGGACCGGCCGAGCGCCGCCGAGGCGCGCAGTTCGACCAGCGGCCTCAGCCAGTTCCAGTCCCAGAACAGAATGAGCGCCAGCAGCAGGACGGTCAGTGCCGCGAGGGTCGCGAGAAGTGGGTGAGAACGCCAGGCCATCGGGATAGAAATTCCCGAAGGGCCCTGTCGTTCCGCTCGGGTGACGGCGACATGAGATCAGATGTCGAGTTCACTCACTCGACGTTGACATGTGCCCAGACGCGCTCGTGCAGATAATACCAGATGAGCTTGGTCAGGATTTCACCGAGCGCAATGCCGCCGCCCATCATGGGCTGACCGGTCACGAGCCAGGCGATGAGAAACGTGTCGATGCTGGCGGTCAATCGCCAACTCAGCGTCTTCAGGATGCTGCGTTTGGCCGACGACCGCGGGTTGCCCTTCCAGACTTCCATTCACGCGTCCTCCGATGACTCGACCGCGAGCCATATGGGAGGCATCGCACCGATGGTGGTGACCCCGGCGCGATTCGAACGCGCGACCCCCAGATTAGGAATCTGGTGCTCTATCCAGCTGAGCTACGGGGCCCCTCAAGGGGTCAGGCTGCCTGTCCGAGAGGCGGCGGGCGGCACCCTACGTCAGCCATCCGCATGCTGCAACCGCGTCCCGAAATGGCGCGAGGCAGCGGGGGTTTCACGTGGTCGCCCGGCTTCGACACGACCAGGTTGAGCCGAATCGTCGTCAAACGGGACATTTCGAGCGGCCTCGTTATTGCGTTCAGCCTTTAGGAGAGGGCCGCCGAATAGTCATCTAGATCGATGCGGGAGAGGCCCCAATCCAAGGGTTCTTAGCCATGCGATCAAATTTAGCGCAACCGCCTCTTTACGTGCGCTTTAATCTGGGTCAAAAACTCTGGCGCACACGTCTCAAAGTTGTCCTTGGTTGTGTGACAGAGATTATACACGCTGTAGTTGAGCCGATCGATATGGGCCTTGCGTCTCCGCGCGAGGGTCGGCTTTCAAAAGGGGGGCGTGCCTCATGAGAGTCCTGATCGTGGGTGAGCACCCCGTCTATTGCGAGGGGCTGGGCGCTATCGTCGGCCGCCTTGATGCCGACGCGGATACGACGTTCGCATCGGGTGCTCCGAGCCTCTTCGAGGCGGAGGGGAGCGGTTACGATCTCATTCTCGTGGAGCTGTCAGGGAGCGTCGCAACAGCCGAAGCCCTTGCTGCCCTTGCAAAGCTTTCGGCATCGCCCGCAAAGGTCGTCGTCTTCAGCGATCGCGATACGTCGAGCTTCGTACGCGAGATCATGGAATTCGGCGTCAAGGGGTTCATCCCGAAAAGCCTGCCTGTCAATCTGGTGCTAAGTGCGTTGAAGCTCGTCGAGATGGGCGGCCGTTATGTGCCCGACTCGGTGTTGAATTCGAAACCGGAGGGCTTCGCCGAAGCGCCTGAAGCCTTCTTTAGCGGCGGAATGGAAAAACTGACGCCGCGTCAGCGCGAAGTCCTGCTCGAGATCGGCAAGGGCCGTTCGAACCAGGAAATCGCCCGCGTGCTCGGCATCTCCGTCGCCACGGTCAAGCTGCACGTCAATGCGATCCTGCAGGCGCTGGGCGTCCGCAATCGGACGGAAGCTGCGATCATCGCCTTGCGCACGAGGGTGCCCGCGGCGAGCCATTGAGACTTCTGCGCATGAAGCAGGAACCTCGGCCGAAGCGTCGTCACAAAGGTGCGCTTCTGCAGGCGGCAGGCTTGGTCCTCACGCTCTCTGCTCTGCCCGCTGCGGCATGCGACCTGACACGGGGAGAACGTCTGGTCCTCGGTTCCGTCGTCGACGGGCAGGGCCTGATGTTGGCAGATGGGCGCGAGGTGAAGCTCGCGGATATCGATACACCCAAGCTCGCCCATGAACGTGCCCCCGCCTGGCCTTATGCAGAGGAGGCGCGCAGTTTTCTCGACCGGCTTCTGCGGCAGGGCGCGATACTTGCCTACGACAAGATGAGCGAGGATCGCTATGGCCGCATCCTTGCCTTTCCGCTTCTCGCCGACGGGCAATCCGCGCAGGCCCGCATGGTCGAGGCCGGGTTTGCCCGCGTTATGGGCTCGCCCGATAATCGTGCCTGTCTGGGCGAATTGCTTGCGCTCGAGGCGAAAGCGCGCACCGCGCGTCGGGGTATCTGGGCGGATCCTTTCTACAAGGTGCTCGATGCGCATGACGTCGTGACGCTTGCGAGATCCGAAGGACGTTTCGAAATCGTCGAAGGCAAGGTGAGGGAGGCCGCATCCATTCGCGGTCGGCTCTATCTCAATTTTGGCGACGACCGTCATGAGGACTTCACGGTGACAGTCGCGCCGGTCGACGCTAAGCTTTTCAAGGCCGGCAAATGGGCGCCGATCTTCAGCGATCTGCCGGGTCTCGCGGGCCGGAGGGTGCGCATTCGCGGTATCGTCGAAAGCTTCCACGGGCCGGAGATCGTGCTGACGCATCCCGAGCAGATCGAGTTTTTGGATCAGGGCAAAGAGCCGGCGAATGGTGGCGTCAAAAGAACCGGCCGGAAAGCCCGCAAGCCGCGCAAGCACTGAGTCGGTGCCCGGCATTCTCCGCGCGGCTCTCATCGTCACGTTCTTCGCTCTCGCCGCCTGCACGACCAATCCCGCAACCGGCAAGATGCAGCTCGCGCCGCTCATGTCCTCAGAGGATGAGGCGAAGGCGGGGGCGGAAGCGCATCCGAAAATCATCGCGGCCTATGGTGGCGTTTATGCCGATCCGCGCGTTGCCGCTTATGTGGCGCGGGTCACGGCGCGCATCGCCAAGGGATCGGACCGTCCGGACATCGCCTATCGCGTCACCGTCCTCGACAGCGCCGACGTCAATGCCTTCGCGCTCCCGGGAGGCTATGTCTATGTCACGCGCGGGCTGCTTGCGCTGGTCGATGACGAGGCGGAACTCGCCGGTGTGCTCGGTCATGAGATCGGCCACGTGATTGCGCGCCACAGCGCCCAGCGCCAGACGGCGGCGCTCGGCGCGTCGGTGGTGGGGGCCGTGCTCGGCTCCGTCATCGGTTCGTCTTCGGCAAGCGACGCGCTCGGGGCCGGAGGTCAGGGACTTCTCGCCAGCTATTCGCGCGATCAGGAATTCGAGGCCGATGCGCTCGGCGTCCGCTACCTCGCCCAGGCTGGCTACGACCCCTATGCCGAAGCCGATTTTCTCGAGACGATGTCGGCGGCGCAGGCACTCGACGATCGCATCAACCGGCAGAAGCGCGGGAGCACCGCCGGCGTCGACTGGCTGGCAAGCCATCCGGCGACGCCGGACCGCGTCAAGGCGGCGCGCATGCATGCCGACGAGAGCGGTGTCGCGGCGGGCGCGGGAGACCGCAATCACGACGTGCTGCTGCGAGCGATGGACGGGCTCCTCTACGGCGACGCCCCCGAGCAGGGCATGGTGCGCGACCGGAGTTTCGTCCAGCAGAGGCTCCGCATCGGCTTCACCGCGCCGCCGAATTACGCGCTCATCAACACGGCGAAAGCCGTCTTCGCCAGAGGTCCCGACGAGACGATCGCCAAGTTCGACGTGGCGAGGAAAGAGCCGGGCGTCGAGATCGGCAACTATCTCTCGACCGTGTGGGCGGAGGGCGTCGAGTTGAAGAAGCTTGACCGTTTCAGGGTCAACGGACTGGAGGCGGCGGGTTCGACGGCAAGGGTCGGTCGCTACAATGCACGGCTCGTCGCGATCCAGACGGCGCCGGACACCGTCTACCGCTTTTTAATGGGGACGCTGCCGTCGGTCGGAACGCAGCAGGATGCGGCGCTGCGGGCGCTCGTCATGAGTTTCCATGTCCTGTCGGAACAGGAAGCGCGCGCCATCAAGCCGCTGCGCATTCGCGTCGTAGCCGTTGCGAAGGGCGAGACGGCCGTGTCGCTTGGTGCCCGGATGAGTTTCTCCGACTTCAGGACCGAGAGGTTTCGCATATTGAACGGGCTGAAGCCCGGCGAGCAGCCCAAAACGGGGACGCTGGTCAAAATCGTCGGCGAGTGACGGTCAGGAAATGAGTCCCGCCGCCTGAGGGTCCGGAACCTGCCGCAGCAGCGATGCCTTAATCTTCTTCATCGCGTGATGTTCGATCTGGCGCACGCGCTCCTTCGAGATGCCGAGGCGTTCGCCGAGCATTTCCAGTGTGACGACCTCCTCCTGAAGCCGTCTTTCGCGAATGATGATGAGCTCGCGCGTCGTCAGACTCTTCAGCGCTTCCTCGATCCAATGCATGCGGCGATCGCGGTCACGGTGCTCGATGACTTCTTCCTCCGGCAAAGGCCGGTCGCAGGGCAGGAGATCCACCCATTCGGTGGTGATCTCGTCCGGTCCGCTATCTCCGATGGTCGCATTGAGCGAACGGTCGCCGGCGGAGAGACGCGCCTCCATGGTCTCGACGTCGCCGACATTGACGCCGAGTTTGCGGGCGATGAAAAGCCGGTCTGCCTCGTCCAATGTCTGGCGGGTACCGTTGCCGATCAGCGCACGAAGGCGGCGCAGGTTGAAGAAGAGCGATTTGTGCGCGGCGGTCGTGCCGGTGCGCACGATCGACCAGTTGCGCAGGATGTAATCCTGGATCGCCGCGCGGATCCACCATGAGGCGTAGGTTGAAAAGCGGACCTCGCGCGCGGGTTCGAAACGGGCGGCGGCCTGCATCAGACCGACATTGCCTTCCTGCACGAGATCGCCATAAGGCAGGCCGTAATTGCGGAAGCGCGTCGCGATCGAGATGACGAGGCGCATATAGGCCGTGGTGAGGCCGTGGAGCGCGTCTTCGTCGCCGTCTTCGCGCCAGCGCCGGGCGAGATCGAATTCCGTTTCGGGGTCGAGCAGGGGGAGCGCCATCGCATGTCTGAGGTAGCGATGATTGGCGCGTTGTGTCTCGCCGATTTCCGCGTACGTCATGCCGCTCTCCTTGCCGCTTGCCTTCGCGTGGTCCCCTTTTTCAAAACGGCGCAGGGGGCTGTTGGTTTCTGGATGGTGAGCGGAAATCGTGACCGTTTCGCGGTCCGGGCACGGACGTATGACCGTGCGATACGCAATTGCCGCCGGAAAAGAAAAAGGCCCGGCGGATTGCCGGGCCTTTTCGATGGTTGCGTTCAGGCGCGATGGGCTCAGGCGGCCTCGATCTCGTCGTCCGCGACAGGCTTTACCTTCTCGCCGCGGCCGGAGCCACCCTGCAACGCTGCTTCGACCCGCTGGATCGCCGCGTCCTCGCCGATCCGCTCGACGGCCGCGACTTCACGGGCCATGCGGTCGAGGGCGGCCTCATAGAGCTGGCGTTCGGAATAGGACTGCTCGGGCTGGCGTTCCGAACGGTAGAGATCGCGCACGACCTCGGCGATCGAGATCAGATCGCCGGAGTTGATCTTCGCTTCATATTCCTGCGCGCGGCGGCTCCACATGGTGCGTTTGATACGGGCGCGACCGCGCAGCGTCTCAAGGGCGTTGTCGACGACGGCAGTGTCGGAGAGCTTGCGCATCCCGACGGCCTGCGCCTTGTTCGTCGGCACGCGCAGCGTCATCTTTTCCTTGTCGAAATTGATGACGAAGAGTTCAAGCCGATGCCCCGCGACTTCCTGTTCCTCGATATCGAGGATCTGGCCGACGCCATGAGCGGGATACACAACAAATTCTTTCGCCTTGAACGCAGGCTTTGTCACTGGCTTTTTCTCTTCCTTGCGAGGTTCGATCTTCTCGGCGGGTTTTTCCGCGAGTTTTTCAGGTGCCTTTTCAGGCGATTTCGGCGCGGCCTTCGCAGCGGCGGGCGCTTCCGTCTTGGTTTTGGGCGCTTCGACCTTGGCCGTCGAGGCTTTGGGAGCCTCCGGCTTGTGGGTCTCGGTCTTCGCCGCTTCCGGCTTCGCTTTGGCCGGCGGTGCCACATGGAGCTTTGCGGCGGGCGCCGGCTTCTTTTCAGGTGCTTTCGCGGCGGCTTTGGCCGGCGCCGGCTTGGCGGCGGGCTTTGCCTTGGCCGCCGGCTTTGCGGCAGCCTTCGAGGCCGCGGGTTTCGCCGCGGGCTTCGAACTCTTGCTCGGCTTCACGGAAGCGCTGGCAGCCTTGGCGCTCGATTTGGCGGGCGCGGCTTTGGCCGGCTTCGCTTTAGGGGCAGGAGATTTCGCCTTCGCGGCGGTCGACTTGGGAGCAGCCTTCTTCGCTTTGGTCGTCATAGGTTTTTCCTAACCCAAGGAGCCGTCCGGATGGTCCCGGGCGGTCTGGTCCCGCTCACGACACAGAGGTCACCGACCTTCGCCGATCGGGAAAACCGGTTTCCCTCCCCGGCGCCTTCAATACGCCACGGGAACTTCCGTCTCGACCCTTTTGCATAAAGCACCGATGCACCGGAACTTACGAACTGGGGCGATGACCCATCCCGCCAGTTTCCAAGGTTATTTTGATCTCGAAACGATCAAGGCAATGGCTTGGGGGACTATACGGGC
>CAISYL010000220.1 GCA_903889655.1 uncultured Alphaproteobacteria bacterium
CATATCAGAGACCAATTTGTCGCTTTTCCTGCGCGGCGGCTTCACCAAAATCTACGATCGCGAAACGCTCGGCGTCGCCGAAACGCCGCCACTCGCGAAGATCGAGAAGAAGCCGGAACTGGCCGCCGCCGATCTCGCCGCCGAAGCGATCGAGGCGATCCGTAAAGCCGAACGCGACCTCGTGATCCTGCACATGCCGAATGTCGCGGTTCTCGGCCGCACCGGAAATCTGCGCGCGACGGTCGAGGCAGCGGAAGCCATCGACAAATATCTCGGCAAGGTCGCCGCCCAGGTCGAAAAGCGCGGCGCGACGATGATCATGACCAGCGCCTTCGGCAAGGGCGAGCTGATGCTCGACCCCGCGACGGGAACGCCGTGGCGCGGCCCGACATCGTCTTCGACGCCCTTCGTTCTCGCCGATCCGGCGTCGAGGGCGAACGGCATCGATCTTCGACCCGGCACATTGGCGGATGTCGCACCGACGGTACTCAGCCTGCTCGGCCTCGATATTCCATCGGCCATGACGGGCCATTCCCTTCTCGCGCGGGCTGAACAGGCGAGCCGTGTCTCGGCCTGAACGCATCGGCGCGTTGGCGGCTTTCCTGCTGCTGACGGGCACCGCCACCGTCGTCGGAGCACGCGCCGAAACGGCCGATCCCTCGAAGCTCGAAAGCCTGAAGCACGAACTCGACACGAGCGTCGAGCGCAGGAAGGCGCTTGAGGCCCAATCGGAGAGCACCCGCAAGGAAGTCGAGGAGATCCGCGGCCGCCTGATCGAGACGGCGGCCAGCGTGCAGGCGAGCGAGAAGGATGTGTCCGCCTCGGAGGACCGCCTCGAGGCCCTGAAGACCGCCGAGACGGACCTCATTGCGAAGCTCGAACATCGCCGTGGCGAAATGGCGAACCTGCTCGCGGCCCTGACCCGTCTCGACCGTCACCCGCCGCCCGCGCTTGCCGTCCGCCCCGACGATGCGCTGGGCGCGATCCGCAGCGCCATCCTGCTCGGCTCCGCGGTGCCCGAACTCAAGAGCGAGGCCGAGGCGCTGAAGGCGAAGCTCGAGGAACTGACGCGGCTGCGCCGGAGCATCATGGCCGAACGGGCGACCCTGGCCGATGCCAAGGCCTCGCTGGAACGCGACAGGGCAAGGCTCGAAACACTGCTGGACCGCAAGGTCGCCCGCCAGCAGAAGCTCGCGGAGGCCGCAGAGGGCGAACAGGCAAGGGCCGAACGGCTATCCCGCGAGGCGACTGACCTCAACGACCTGATCGGGCGTCTGGAGGCCTCCGCTGTGGAGCGCATCCCGCAGGCCCGGCCGGACCCTGCCACGCTGCGTCCGGCAGCATCCGAACCCGCAGCCGCGGAAACGCCGCCTTCGACCACCCGAAAGCCCGACCAGGTCGCCACCCTCGCCCCGCCGCGGGAGGGGGATGCGTTGCCTTCATCGCGCCTTTTTTCGCAGGCAAAAGGGCTCATCCGCTTGCCGGTCGCAGGGCCCGTCACGAGGGAATTCGGCGGTCCCAACGGGCTTGGCGGGCGGATGCAGGGGCTTCAGATCGAAACCCGGCCCGAAGCCCAGGTTATTGCGCCCTTTGACGGCAAGATCGTCTTCGCCGGATCTTTTCGCCGCTATGGGCAACTCTTGATAATATCGGTCGGCGAGGGCTACCATGTCTTGTTGGCAGGCATGAACAGAATCAATGGGATGGTAGGCCAGAGCGTTCTTGCAGGTGAGCCGGTCGGCACCATGGGCCCATCGCCCTCTCCAGACAGTTTGGCCGAAGACGACGGGGCGACCGAACGGAACGGCGGCTCCGACCATCGCGTGAAGACGGGCTTAAGGCCGGTGCTTTACATAGAATTCCGGAAAGACGGCGACCCGATCGACCCCCGCCCGTGGCTGATGATGAGTGACAAGAAGGCTCGTGGATAAATGAACAAGTCTGTGATCGGCGGTTTTGCGATTGGCACGATCGTCTCGGCTCTCACCGTTTTCGCGCTGCAGCCCGGGAATATCGAAGGCATCGCCCATGCGGCCGATAGCGATACCTACCGGCAGCTCAATCTTTTCGGCGACGTCTTCGAACGCGTTCGCGCCGACTATGTCGAGCCGACGGACGACGCGAAGCTGGTCGAGTCCGCCATCAACGGCATGCTGACCTCGCTCGATCCGCATTCGAGCTATATGAACCCGAAGAATTTCCGCGACATGCAGGTGCAGACGCGTGGCGAATTCGGCGGGCTCGGCATCGAGGTCACGATGGAAAACGGCGTCGTCAAGGTCGTGACGCCGATCGACGAGACGCCGGCGAGCCGCGCGGGCCTCCGCCCCAACGACTACATCACCCATATCGACGGCAAGCCGATCCTCGGCATGACGCTGAGCGACGCCGTCGACCAGATGCGCGGGCCGGTCAACACGACCGTCAAGCTGACCATCGTGCGCAAGGGCCTCGACGAGCCCTTCGACGTGAAGCTGACGCGCGACATCATCACCATCAAGTCGGTGAAGTATCACCGCGAGGGCGACATCGCCTATATCCGCATCACTTCCTTCAACGAGCAGACAGGCGAGCTTCTCGACGATGCGATCCACACGCTGCAGAAGCAGATCGGCGCGGCGAATGTGAAGGGCTATATTCTCGACCTCCGCAACAATCCGGGCGGCCTTCTCGAGCAGGCGATCGCCGTCAGCGGCGACTTCATCAGCGAAGGCGAGATCGTCTCGACGCGCGGACGCCATCCCGAGGACACGCAGCGCTACAATGCGCGCGGCGGCGACCTGACCGGCGGCAAGCCCGTGATCGTCCTGATCAATGGCGGCTCGGCATCGGCGTCTGAAATCGTTGCCGGCGCGCTGCAGGATCATCGCCGCGCGACGATCTTGGGGACACGCTCTTTCGGCAAGGGCTCGGTCCAGACGATCATCCCGCTCGGTTCCGATGGCGCGCTGCGCCTGACCACGGCGCGCTACTTCACGCCGTCCGGCCATTCGATCCAGGCCAAGGGCATCGAGCCGGAGATCGTCGTCGAACAGAACACCGATCCGAAGCTGAAGAAGCGCATGCTGATTACGGGCGAGGCCGAGCTTCCGGGCCATCTCGCGGCCGAAGACGGATCGAAGGAGATCGCCGGTTCGGACTCCTATGTCCCGACCGACAGGAAAGACGACAAGCAGCTTCTCTACGCGATCGATCTCATGAACGGTATTCGCAAGGATGCCGCCTTCAAGAGCGCGTCCGCGACCAGCGCCAACTGATCCGGCGCGACGAGGCAAGAGCGGGAACGGGCAAGAGTGGGAACGGGGACGGCTGAACCACGGGTCGGATATGCCCGTCAGCGGAGCGCATGACATGCCGCGCGACCGCATTCCCGCGATGAGTTCCGACGAACCGCGCCGGCCGGGATTGCTCGCCATCGCGACGGTCGTCGTCGCGCTCGTCTATGGCGGTACGCTCGCCTGGCTCCTGCTCTCCGACAACCGCCTCGCCGGCGAGCCTGTCGTCCGCCTCGCCCTCGCCCCGGAACCGCCACCGCCGCCAAGCGCCGACAAGTTGCTGCGGACGCAAGGCGCGGCCGAGGAACAGCCGACCGTACCCGAACCGACCCCTCCGCCCGCAACCGACAAGCCGAGCGCGGACGAACAGGCGCTGCTCGACGCCGCCAAGCGTGTCGAAAGGGGCGACGAGGCGAATTCGGACGCGGACGCCGGAAGCGGCGATGGCGTCAAGATCGTCGGCGCGGAACCCGTCGCCCGCGAGGTCGCGGCGCGCGCCGCTGTCGACGCGGTCGGCCCGCTGAAGCCGGTGCCGGATCCGGGGCTTGTCGCGAATGGGAAACAGGGGCCTTTGCCGATCATCGGCAAGGACGGCCGCCAGCCATGGAAGGTCTATGCCCGCCCGCTTCCCAAGGGCCTGCCTGCGGGTCCGCGCATCGCGATGGTGGTGAGCGGCATGGGCATCAGCGAGAGCGCGACGGCCCACGCCATCGCGACATTGCCGCCGGAAGTGACGCTTTCCTTCGCACCCTACGGCTCGCATCTGCAGGACTGGATCGACAAGGCGCGCGCGGCCGGCCATGAGGTTCTGCTCGAATTGCCGATGGAGCCATTCGGTTATCCGCAGAACGATCCCGGCCCCTATACGCTGCTCGCCAACCTCCAGCCGCAGGAAAATATCTCACGCCTCGACTGGCAGATGAGCCGCTTCGCCGGCTATGCGGGCGTCATGAATTATCAGGGCGCGCGCTTCACCAGTTCGGCGACGGCACTCTCTCCGATCCTCTCCGCCCTGAAGTCGCGCGGTCTTATGTATGTCGACAATGGCACCTCGCAGCGCAGTCTCGCGCCGAAGCTCGGCGGCGATATCGGTCTGCCGGTCTCGGTCGGCTCCCGCATGATCGACCCCGTGCAGAACCCGGACGTCATCAAGCAATCGCTCTCGATGCTCGAGGACGGCGCAAAGCAGTCCGGCATGGCGGTCGGCATCGCCTCGGCCTTTCCGGTGACCGTCGACGAAGTGACATACTGGGCGACGACATTGAAGGACAAGGGTTTCGTGCTGGTGCCGGTTACGGCGACCACAGCCGGGCCCAACTGACCCAACGAGCCAACCGTTCCAACGAAAAGGCCAATGAAATGGTGAAACGCGACGAGCGCAGGACCGTCGATGCCGGGAGCCTGCCCTATCGGCCCTGCGTCGGCATCATGCTCATCAACAAGGACGGCCTCGTCTGGGTCGGCAACCGCATTCAGGAGGTCGACACAGGCTCGCCGCTGACCTGGCAGATGCCACAAGGCGGCATCGATGCGGGCGAAGACCCGCGCGAAGCGGCCTTTCGCGAATTGAAGGAAGAGACCGGCATCCACAAGGCCGAGATCATCGGCGAGACGAAGGACTGGCTGACTTACGATCTGCCGCCGCATCTCGTCGGCCATGCGCTCAAAGGCAAATACCGCGGCCAGAAGCAGAAATGGTATGCGATGCGTTATCTCGGGCGCGACGACGAGTTCGACCTGACCGCTGACAAGCATCAGGAATTCAGCGAATGGGCCTGGGTGTCGATCGATGAGCTCACCGAACTGATCGTGCCTTTCAAGCGCGGCGTCTACGAACAGATCGTCCTCGAACTCGGGCCGCTGGCGAAACCCGCCTGACGGAACGAAGCGGCGGAGACTAACTCGCCGAGCGCCACTCGCCGACGATGCCCGAAATCTTCTCTGCCAGCGGAAGTACCTTCTGACGGAAGGCATAGTCCGCATAATCCCAACGTGACGTCTGCTTCAGCGCGAGAATTTGCTGGAGCTGCCTGTCCGACGACTGGAGCGACAGTGCGAGCCTGTCGATCTGCGCCTGGTCAGCCGGGCTGACCTTGCCCCGAATCCCGGCAAGCGCCGCCCCCGCGCCGGCAATTGCCTGATGCGCCGCCTGCAGGTCGGGCGACATGTTCTTTTCGGTCGAGGGCAGATAGGACGCGAGCCCTTCCCGGAGAAGCCGCACATTTCCGCGCAATTGGGCCAGCGTATCGATGCCCGCCGTTGTCCCCGCCCAGTTGGACGCCATGATCGACTGCAAGACCTGATCGCACAGCCTGATCGCGTTGCCGAGCGCCGGATCGACATCCTCGTTATAGAGCCGCAGGCCCGGGAAGCGGTTCGGTGTATTGACGAGGCCCGCCAGCATCTGTTCCTGCGTCACGAGATCGAGGGAAGCCCTGCGCAAATCAGACAGTTGAAGAAGCTTTTTTCCATCCGTCCAGTCGCGTGAATCCCTGACGATCGCGGTCTGCACGGCTTCGAGTTGCGTAAGGCTGCTGAGCCATTCCGCCTTGAAGCCTTCGCTGCCCGTCAGGACAAATCCACGCAGGGCGACGAGGCTCGCCTCATTGGCGCCCGCGAAATCCGCCATCAGCGCGTCGTAGCTCTTCGGGGCCAGCGGCTTTGGCGCATTGACGTCCGCATCTCCGACCAGCGGCAGCACACGCGCTGCGAGCGTATAGGCCGCCGGTGCGTCGGCCGGCGTACCGTTGAAAAGGACAATGCCGCTACCGGCAAGCCAGATCGCAAAGAGGAACGCCGCGCTGAGCTTGAGAAGAGTGCCGCGCTCTGGAAAGCCGATGGGAAAGCGCCAGCGCGAGGTCTTGCGGAATCTGGAAACTTCACTCGTCAGCCTCCGCCAGCGGGTTGCCCGAAGGGGGCGGCGCCTTGGAGCCGGGCTTTCTTCGACCCTTGGCGGCATCCCGTAACGGTCGCGCCAGTATTGCTCATTCGTGGACAGGGACTGCGTACGCATGATTTCGAACCCGGGCGTTTCACCTACACAACGCCGAAGTAACGATCATCCTCTCGCAAACGTGCCGGAGCGAGCGTCGTCTTTCGTCCATCTGCGTCGTCAAAAGTAACGATAAGACGGGTGAGTCTTTAGACACAAACACACAAAGCTCGCCTGCAACGATTTTGTCACAGGCGCACTATTCCTCTACGGAGTAATTTGGCGTGGGGCCAGACATGGGCCTTGCTGTGACGACCGGAGTCTCGACGACCGAAATCTGCGACACGCTGGCATGCGGCGGCCGGATTGGCCTTGCACATGCTCAGGATACGGAGCGCCGCTTCGTGCGGACGCCGGTGCCGTGATGCGCGCACGCAATCTCTTCTTTGCGGGCCTCGCATCGGTTCTGCTCGTCGCTTCGGGCCTCGATCTCGAAGATCTCCGGCGTTTCGAAGACCTGCATGTTGGTCAGATGTTCACTGGCCTGCATCCTCCCGATGCGGCTGACCCCGATACGGCTGATGATGACGACGGCGCGCCGCCGATCAGCCTCAATTTGGGCGACTGCCTGCGCCAGACGGACCGTTCGCAATGGCCGCCCGCCTATGCGGCGATTTGCAAGGACCTTCGCTCGGGTATCGAGACGGCACCTGCGGAAAAAACGGCCGCCGCCGACATTCCGGTACCGGCTCGCGCTATCTCCGTCGCCGATGTGCCCGTTACCGATGCGCCCGTGGCCAATCTGCGTCCCGCGCCGATCCCGATTGCAAAGCCCCTGCTCCACAAGATCGCGCTGGCGGAACCGCGAGCGTTCGCGCCCGTCGCGCCTCCCCCTCCGTCATGCGTGATCGGCGCGACGGGGCAGATCACCATCGGCGACGGCAAGGCCGCCCACATGCGCCCGGCCCACCTCATCTCCGCGTCCCCGGTCGGCCGGTCACCGGCAGGCCTCGCACTCGGCGTTCCCACGGCCTGCGATCTCATGAGCCCCGCAGCCGGAAAGATCGTCTTTGCCGGGGAATTCCAGGGCTACCGGGGCGTCGTCATCGTTGAGCTGCCGCAGGGCCGCCGCCTCGTCATCGCCGGCCTCGGCCCGCTACGCGTGCAGCGTGGCCAGCGGATCATGCGCGGAGATATTCTGGGTGCCAGCGCACAGGAGCGCGCCCCGGCCCTCGCCACGGCTTTTGGCGGCGACGATGCATCGCTTGTCTTCTTCGATCTGAGAAACCGGAAGGGAAGGGCCGAACCGCTGCCCTGGTTCGCCGAGGCGAGCTGATCCGATGCCGTGACAGTGCCTTAGGCGGCCGCGCTAGCGAGACGCCGTATGCGCAAAGTCCAGAAAGCCCAGACCGCCGAGCCGACGGCCCGCATCACAAGCCCGTGCGGCCGAAGGCCGATGGCCTTGCCGACCATCGAGACGAGCCGCGTCACATGCTGGCGGCGATAGAGTCTCAGCGCCCGCTTTTCATAAGCCTTGGCGAAACGCACACGCTCGTAAGGCACGCTGCCATCGTCGGGCGTATTCGCGGAGTAATAGGCGCAGGCGAGTTCATCGTCGTCGGCTTCCGAGATCCGGCCGATCGCGATGCGCGCCCGCGCCAGTACGGACGGCTGCGCCTCGCCGATATCGTTGAAGAGATCGTAGAAGAGCTTGTAGTGGCGGAACTCATCGGCGGCGACATTCGCGGCAATCTGGCGAAGCACCGGCTCGTCGGTCGCATCCTTGATCGCGGTATAATAGGAAGAAGTTCCGCTCTCGACGACGCAACGCGCGACAAGTTCGCCGGCACGGCTGCCGCGCACCGACTGGATCGCATCGGTCGGGATCGAATACCCCTCGCGAAAGCGCCTGAATGCGGCCTCGAATTTGAAATCCGGATCGGCAAGCTCCGCCCAGCGCGCAAGCGCCGCGCCATGCTGGACCTCTTCCGCACCCCAGCGCTGCACGATCTCCTTCACGTCCGGACGATCGGAAAAGACGTTGCAAAGATAGGTGACGTAATCCGGCGCATTGTACTCGACCATGGCGGCGGCCTTCACGGCACGCAAAATGTCGGCGTCGACCTTGGAGGGGTCGAAATCCGCCCATTTGATATCGTCGAGGGTCCAGTGACGGCTCATGATCCGATCCAACTCTGCCGCGCTCCGCTCGGCTAAACGCCAAAGAAGCATCAAACGAACTATATCGCAACGCGTCCAATGGGTTAAGGCTGCAACACGCGCCAAAAAAACGCACCCTCTTTGCAGTGTATCCGGCAGTAGGGACAAAGCCAGCCGCTCCGGCGGGATGCATGAGCGTGCCGGCCGCCGCGCGACGGGAAATGGGGAGGCGGATACCCCCCCTAGCCTTCAGCACAAAATTGCTCCGCTGCGGCGAAGCGGAGCGACATTGTCCGCCTGGAAAGCCACAGCTTCCGCGGGAAATCGGTTAATACGTGCGCAGACCAATCCCGCGTTGACGGGAGGGCTATCCCCTCCACCTCGATCATGCTCAAATCGCGCGGTCCGGTCTTGGGGGCTGGCGACCTGATCGCTTTGGGGGCGGCAATGAGATCGGAATTATTGGACGAGATGCGGCCATCATTGGCCGACATCCGCATGATGCTGCAGGCGACGAACGAATTCTTCCTTCGCAGCGTCGACAGTACCAACAAATTACTGGATCGAGATCTCGTCAGGACGCTTATCTGGACCGCCATCTGGACGACAAACGTCAAACACATCACCGCTTCGCACTCGAATCTGGAATATGGCGATCTTGAGCGATTGCCGCCGGATGAGCTGCGCCAGCCGGTCAGCGTCCTCGCTCTCGCCAATTCCCTGCGCATGCCCTACGAGACGGTAAGACGCCACGCGAGCGCTCTCGTCAGCGACGGCATGGCGACCATGATAAAGGGGCGCGGCCTCCTGGTGCCCCTCAATATCCTTGAAGATTCGCACACGTTCGACGCCATCAGCGCGAATCACGGCAATGTCATTCGCTATATCGGCGACCTGAAGCGGAAGGGCTTCGACTTCCGGCCCTATCGGAAATCGTCTGTACGCAGCACAGCCGCAGAAAACCCGGCCTCATGCATCCGCTCGGTGCTAAGAGTGCATGTCGACTTCATCATGCGTGTGGTGGATTTGCTGAATCAGCACCATGACGACGATCTCACGGCGGGCATCATCTACACGGCTATCCTCGCGGCCAATCTGGCGCCGCATGTCGGTTTGCCGGACGCCGCCGCGGGCTTGTTCCCGTCGGACGACTGCCGCCGACCCGTGCCGGTTCTGGCCATCTCCAACTCGCTTCGCATTCCATATGAAACCGCGCGCCGCTATTGCGGCCGCCTGACCCGGGAAGGCCTCCTGCGCCGGGTCGGCAATCAAGGCCTGATCGTCCCGCAGGCGGTTCAGCAGCAGCGCGAGGACGAGGAAACCATGCGCTGGAACTTCAGACATGTGCAGAGGTTCGTCGCCGACTTGCAGCGTGCGGGTCTCGCTCTCCCGGTCGACTGAACGCCCGGTCGGATAACCCAATCAGAGAGACTGACGGAGCTGCCTCAGATGATCGAGGCGTTCCTGCGCGGCGAGACGCGTTTCTTCGCTCTTTGCATCCGCGACATCTTCCTCGGCATAGCCGATCTCGAGGTCGAGCTTGCCCTGATCGAGTTCCTCGAGCGGGATCGTATGCTCGGCAAGCACCGTGAGGCCCGCGGGCGTCACTTCGGCAAAACCGCCGCGCACGAAGATGCGCCGCTGCCCGCGGCCCTCGTCGTCGATATTGATGACGCCGGGGCGCAGCGTGGTCATGAACGGCGCATGGCCGGCCAGCACGCCGAACTCGCCCTCTTTGCCGGGCACGGTCACCATGTCGACATTCTCCGACAGGAGAAGCCGCTCGGGCGAAACGAGGTCGAAATGGAGCTTGTCGGCCATGAGGCTGATCCCGATCTTCCCTTAAGCCGCTTCAGCCGCCAGACGTTCCGCCTTCTTGATCGCGTCTTCGATCGTGCCGACCATGTAGAAGGCGGCTTCGGGCAGATGGTCGTAGTCGCCGTCGCAAAGGCCCTTGAAGCCCTTCACGGTGTCCTTCACATCGACGAGCACACCGGGCGTACCGGTGAAGACTTCGGCGACGAAGAAGGGCTGCGACAGGAAGCGTTCGATCTTGCGGGCGCGCGCGACGACGAGCTTGTCCTCTTCGGACAGTTCGTCCATGCCGAGAATGGCGATGATGTCCTGAAGCGACTTGTAGCGCTGCAGGATCGACTGCACGCGGCGCGCCTTATCGTAATGCTCCTGACCGACGACGCGCGGCTCGAGAATGCGCGAGGTCGAGTCGAGCGGATCGACGGCGGGGTAGATGCCCTTTTCCGAGATCGCGCGGTTCAACACCGTCGTCGCATCGAGATGCGCGAACGAGGTCGCGGGCGCCGGATCGGTCAAGTCGTCGGCAGGCACGTAAATCGCCTGCACCGAGGTGATCGAACCCTTGGTCGTGGTGGTGATGCGTTCCTGCAGCGCGCCCATGTCGGTCGCGAGCGTCGGCTGATATCCCACCGCCGAAGGAATACGGCCGAGAAGCGCCGACACTTCCGAACCCGCCTGCGTGAAGCGGAAGATGTTGTCGACGAAGAACAGCACGTCCTGCCCTTCCTCGTCGCGGAAATACTCGGCCAGGGTCAGGCCCGCGAGGCCGACCCTGGCGCGGGCGCCCGGCGGCTCGTTCATCTGGCCATAGACCAGCG
>CAISYL010000221.1 GCA_903889655.1 uncultured Alphaproteobacteria bacterium
AAGGAAGAAGCCGCCACGCCTCCCGGCAAGACGTTCATTGCGCCGAAGCCCGAACAGGACGTCGAGAACCTCGAACCGCAGAAGACCACAAAGGTCGAAACCGAGGTCACCTATCAGGCTCCCATCGAGCCGGCCCGGTTCTCCAAGCCGCGCGCGCGGCAGATCAGCGTCGCTCCGGCATCCATCGCACCGCAGCCGGCGCCAATGGTCCAGTCCGCGGAGCAGAACCTCGTGCCTGACGCCATCGCCGCGCCGGCACCCGCGAAGAAGAGGTACTTCTGATGAATGCACCCAGCATGCCGGGGCATTTCGCGACCGGTCACGACGGCTCCTACTTCGTCTATGACGGACGCATGGTCGAAAACACATTCGACGAAATGCTGACATGGTGTGCCCAGCGCAAGGCGTCCGACATCAATATCCAGTCCAACATGGCTGTCATCGCTGAAATCGGCGGCCATAACGTGCAGGTCACCAAGCGGATCGTCAGCCCCGCCGACGTCGAGGACATCACCCGCTATATCTACGGCTCCAACGGTACCGGCGAGATCAAGAGCGGCTACGACCTCGATCCCTCCTATGAGGTTCGCGGTCCACAGGGCACCAAACGCTTCCGCGTCAACATCACAGCCATGCGATCCGGCAAGACGGACGGCGCCCAGATCACCCTGCGCGTGCTGCCCGCCGAGCCCGTTCCCATTTCCGACCTCGGCATCGAGCCGGAGATCATCGAGAATTTCCGGCCGTCGAACGGGATGTTCATCGTCTCGGGGCCGACCGGCTCGGGTAAGTCCACCCTTCTGAGCTCCGGCATCCGGATGCTCATCGAACGGGAGGGCGCCCACGAGAAGATCCTCGAATATTCGAGGCCCATCGAATACGTCTATGACGGGGTGAACAGCCCCGACAGCATGATCTTCCAGCACGAGGTGGGGCGCCACCTCCGTCCCCGCCATGGAGACGGCACGGAAGAAAGCGAATTCGCCTATTGCGTCCGGAACGCCCTGCGCCGGAAGCCCAGCGTCATTCTCATCGGCGAGGCGCGCGACAAGGCGACCATCGAAGCGTCGATCGAAGCGGCACTCACCGGTCACGTGCTCTACACGACCACCCACTCCATTGGCGTCGCGGAGACGCTTCGTCGCCTTGTTCGTCCCTTCTCCGCCGACCAGCAGCGCGCCATTGCCGTCGACCTCATGGAGGCCATGCGCGGGATCGTCACCCAGTATCTTCGCCCGAGGCTCGGCGGCGGCAAGGTCGCGATCCGGGAATACATGATCTTTGACGACGATATCCGCGCCGACCTCCTGAAGCGCGATGCCGACGACTGGGGGCCGCGCATCAGGGAGATGTTCGAATCCCGCAATGTGATCTGCAAGAGCATGAAGCAGTCCGCGCTCGACCTCTATGAGCTGGGGTTGATCGCCCAGCATGACCGCGACCATGCGGTCGCCCGTATCGAAAGGTCGGCAGCCTGATGGCCCATTGGAGAGATACGTTCCGATCCCCGAGGTTCCTCATGCTCGATGCGCGCGCCGCTATCCCGGTGCTCGTCTCCCTCCTCCATGTCGCATGGTGGACCGTCGTGCCGGCCCTCCTGGTCATCGCCATCTTCTTCTGGCTCGAGCGGATCGGGCTCGACTTCCTGTCCGCCATGCGCGCCCTCAGGGCGAACTTCGCCGGCAAACACCGGCCCGCCTTGTCGGGCGCGAAGACGCGCAAACCCATCGATTACGACCGGAGGCCGATGCCGTGAAGGCTCCCTCAAGTCCGGTCAATTTTCTTTCCGCAGGGAACGTCGCGAAAAACGTCGCCGTCGGAATGGAATGTCCGAAATCCGAGTGCACCTCTCAGGCAGCAACACCAACCAGCAGGTTCTCTCAATGAACAAGTCCCCCGCATTCGTCGCCGTCGATGATGGCTACGCTCAGACCAAGCTCTATGGCGACGGTCCCGACGGCAAGCCGGTGAAGCTTGCCATCCGCACGTCGGTCCGCGCCGGCCGCTACGGTCTCGGTTCGATCTCCGGCGAAGCCGTGATCGGCTCATACGATACCGAGGAAGGCGACCAGTTCACGATCTCCGACGACATTGCCGCCGAGAACACCCAGTTCGACAGCTTCCACACCTCGTCGATGAACCGCGCGCTCGTCAATCACGTTCTGATCCAGGGCGGCTATTCCGGCCGGGACGTCAAACTGATCGCCGGTCTGCCCGTCGCCGATTTCTTTCTCGCCGACGGCAAGGATGAAGAGAAGATCGCGGCGAAGACGGCGAACCTGCTCAAGAAGGTCACCAGCGTCTCCGCCAACGCACCGGTCGCCAACCTGCGCGATGTGCGCATCGGTTGCCAGGCCGTCGCCGCCTTCGTCGATCATGTCCTCGACGACGACCTCAAAGAGACGGCCGACATGGACGCGACCATCGCTGTCGTCGACATCGGCGGGCGGACGACCGATATCGCTGTCGTCGTCCGCGGGAACAGCATCGATCACGAAAAGTCCGGGACGACCAATATCGGCGTGCTCGACGTGTACAAGGCGCTCTCCAAGGAAATCCGCGCCAAATTCAAGACGCGCGACGAGTTCCCCCTCTCCCAGATGGATCAGGCCGTCCGCACCGGCAAAATCCGGCTCTGGAACGAGGAAAACGACGTTTCGGCTGAAGTCGCTTCCATTGTCCGCGAACATGAAACGCGCATCGCCCGTGAGGTCGAGCGGCGTCTCGGTTCGGCGTCCAACATCAGCGGCGTCCTCTTCGTCGGCGGCGGCTCCGCCCTGTTCAAGGGTATCTCGGCCCGCTTTCGCAATGGGATCATGCACGACGACCCCGAATTCGCGAATGCGCGCGGCCTTCACAAATACGGCCGCTACATGGCCGTCGACACTGCCCAGGCCGCCGAGTAACCGGTCCGGGCAATACAGCCGGGCATCGGCGTCTCATCCCCGCCGGTGTCCGGCTCCCATATCGAGCAGAGAGCAATGATCCGAAACGTGATCGCAGTGTTGATGGCCGCAAGCGCCGCCGCCGAGTTTATCGGCTGGTTCGCGCTCGCCATCTTCTTTCTCCAGGGCGTCATCACCCGTGCTGAGAGCGGTCGCGGATGGGTGGTCGCCAATCCGCTGACATGGATCATTCATGGCGGGAAGCGCAATCCGATCGCCGACTACGTGCTGGCGACGACCTGCCTTGCCTTCTGGAGCCTCGGACTTGCGCTCTTCCTTCCGGTCGCCATGTTCGCGTTCCACACCGGGGCGGCGAGCGTCGTTCTCCAGTGGAAGAACCTCCTGCCGTTGATCGTCGTCATTGTGGCTGCTTCAGGTTTGCGCCGCGCCGGCATCAGCTCGAAGGACGCCGACAAGTATTTTTCTCGTGCCATCTACGCTCTGGCAGCGATCTATCTGCTCATTTCCGCCGTCATTTATCCCTCGATATCAACGCAACTCGCCGCCGACCCTCGGATCGCGGCGATGGAGGGGCCCGCGAGATGAGCAGACCCCCGATCAAAGGTGGCGGCCTGGCGAAGGATGGACGCGTCCAGATGCTCCTCCGTAAGACAATTCCGCGCGAGGCCGCGCTTCTCGAAATATGGCAGGCCGATATATCGAGCGCGCTGCGTCAGGACATATTCCGGACCGCGCTCGCCATCGGTATTGCGGAGCTCATTCGAACCGGCCGTCTGCCCCTCAGTCTCGACAACCCAGAACGCTCACTCGATCAGCTTGGGGGCCTCCCCGTCGACATACCGCCGACTGCGGCGCCGACGCACTATGTGCCGAGCGCGCAACCCGCGCCGCGGCCCTCCCCCTCACCGAAGCCAGAGCAGCGCAAGCGCGCTCTTTCAGGGATCATGTAATGGCCGGCGTCGTTCCCCTTACCGTTGCCTGCCTCCTTCAGGCAGCCCAACTGCAGCATGTTCCCCCGGCAGTGATCCTCACCGTGCTCAAGGTAGAGGGCGGGCATGTCGGCACCGTATCGAAGAACACAAACGGGTCGGAAGACCTCGGCCCCATGCAGGTCAACACCAGCGCCTGGTTGAAACCGGTAGCGTCGATGCACTTCGGCGGCGACACCAAGGCTGCCTACGAAGCCCTTCGGGACAACGGCTGCTACAACATCCATGTCGGGACCTGGATACTGCGTCAGGCGATCGATGAAGCCGGCGGCAACATCTACGAGGGCATCGGCCTCTATAACTCCCACACCACCAAGTACAAGGTTCGCTATCAAAGCCTCTTCCGGAAGCACTTCTGGGAAATGTTCGGTCCGCAAAGAACCGTGACGGCGGACGCCAGCGCGGACCAGAAGGAAAAGAGGTGAGCGATGGCCGAAGGTAAACCCCAAGGGGCGGGACGAGCCGGCGAGTCCGCCTTCGTCGCGGCACTTGTTCTCCTCGCCATGGCCGCCGGAGGCCTCTGGCTCGGCGCGCGCTGGGTGGTCGTGAAATTCCTGTTCGCGCCGGCATGGGTCGAAATGCATGCGATCCGCCTCACGATCGGCATAGGCGAGAAAGGACGTCAGTTCCTCGAATTCGTCACGGCGACCTATGACGGGCGCGTCGATCCCAACTCTGTCTATTGGGCCGATATCGTTGCCGTCCTTTCGACCGTCGGCGGCATCATGCGATGGCCGATCGCCGCGATCATCATCGTGATGACCGTCACCGTGATGTTCAAGATGAAAGGCGGCGGATTCACCCGGCGCTTCAGTCTCGTGTCGCGGAAGGGCACAGGCATTTCTTTCGTCGCCTACCAATCCTCCCTCTGGAAGGCGATCAAGCCCGTTCTCACCTTCAATCCGGACAACATCGGCACCAACGAGGATCCCGCGCGCACACCGCTCGAGTGGCTGCGCGATCACAACATCTCGCCAGTGCAGACCGTGCGCGGCGGTCCCATCACCCTTCCGATCTCCGAGACCGAAGCGGCCTTGTCCCGTCAGCTCGGCCCGGTCTGGACTGGCCTGCTCGAGGCCCCGGTTCACGTTCAATTCCTGGCCGTAATCGCCGCCCTCAATTACAGCTGGTCGTCCGCGCGCCGGAAACTCGGTGAGGATGCCGCGACCATCATGTCGCAGAAGGCACCCCGCGAGAGACAGGAAGTGCTGCTTGCGAGGCTCATCAAGCCTCATCTCGAGAATCGCGCCCTCGTCACGGCCGTCAACACCGTCGCCGGGCGGCATCACTACCAAAGCACAGCGATCTGCGCCCTCTACGAGTGGTCGCGCCGCAAGGGCGCCGTGCTGGCCAGCGCCGAAGTTCGGTGGCTGAAGCGGATCGATCGCGTGATGTGGTATTCGATCAACAATCTCGGCCGTCGTGCTTTTCACGTCGAGGCCGGTGGCGTCATTGCTCACTACTTTGCTGAATGCGTGAACTTCGAGCGCATCGACAAGCCCTACGTCCTTCCGGCAATCGAAGGCTTGCAGTCCACCGTCAATGAGATGGGCATCAGCAACCTCGACGCATATTTCAGGGAAACCGACGACTTCAAATTGGCGGAGAAGTCGCTTCGGGAGGCTGACCTTCTGGCTCAGTCCCAGCAGCCAAAGAGGCGACGGAAATGACCCATGCGGTGATGAAAAGCGACGACCGCGACCTTTCCGAGCATCTCAATCTCGAGAGCTTTCTCGAAACCGTCGGCAGCGTCTCGCTCGTGAGCTCACTCTCGGACAGCGAGGTGCGTTTCTGCCGGAATAGCGACCTGCGCCCCATCCGGCTCATTCGCCAGGACGACCGCGACGGGAAATGCAGAATTGAGATGGTCGACGAACCCTACCGGACCACGGTATCCCTCGGAAGCCAGGGGCTGATCGATGAAGATTGGGGCCGCCTTCTCTCCGCTCTTGGTCGGCCACAGCATGATCGTCAGATGGAAGCGGCGACGCATATCTGGCTGCTCATTATAGCGGCGTTTCCACCACTCATCGTTTTCGGCATCACGATTCTGTCGCTGTGGTTGTCGCCCCCTCTCCAGAGGTCATCTTTTCTGCAGTTGCCGCATCACGTCTTGGAGTCAGCAAATGAAATTCCTGCCAACAGCCAGCCGGATCGATAGGGACGTTATCGCTCCGATCCTGGCGGCAATTGGAAGCTTCGACCGCGTCGAGATCGTCGGTTCCGGTCGACAGATGCTGATCTTCGACGGCGTCGAGCCCAAGGCGATCGAATTGATCAGCCGGGATGCGACCTCGGAGATTTCCTTCTGCGCGCGGGATGGGCTGAAGGAGACGCTTGTTGCCGCCAGGCAGGATATCGTCGCGCCGATCTGGAGGGCGCTCACCATCGAGCTGATCGCCAAGGAACGCCAGCAGCGCTCTCAATGTCCACTCCCAGTCATTCTGGCGAAAGCAGCCGACAACTCCCGTCCGCTCGTCGTCGCCGGCGCTCTTCTGCTCATGATCGTTGCGGCCTATTCGTTTAATGGTCACGGAGCGAAAACGGCTTCAACTCCTACGGTCGCCACGGCGACGCAAACGCGATCGAGACTTGAAACGTTGAAGATGGCGGAAGAGCTCCTGAAGGAACTCGGTCAGGCGCCGGCCGGAATGACGTCGACCGGCCCGCTCGCGCTTCCACCCGCGGCCATCAATCCTGGTACTCCGAACCGCTATGGCATTTCCGACGTGCCGGCGGCCGACAGCTGGGCGGCACGCTCAAAGATCATCCTACCTCTGCCCGGCGGCGGCGACATCAAGAGCCCGGCCGACTTCGCTCAATTTGGGTTGCAACCCTGATCCTTACCCGCCTTGCATCTGTCTGCCTCACTATCGTTCGAAACCGTAACGTAGTGAGGTCACGATGAGCGAATGGACACCCGATCGGTCCGGCAACCAGGTGTTGGATGGCGGACCCCATGGCGTTTTCCGGCTGCGCCCTGAAGGTGCGCTCTGGATCGCGGAGTCCAAATACTTCAGTTCATGGCTGCAGATCGACGGGCGGACACCGGTAGCCGAAGCGAAGGCGAAGGCCATGTGCGAGGAATTCCTTGAACATCGACGCGATCTGCATGTCCTTGGTCGACGCGAAGAGCGATTTACCCACGGACGCGGCACAAGCACCCCGTGGGGCCCGACACAGTGCATTAAAACCTATGCCGACGGCGTCGTTTCCCATTCAACCGCGGGTCATGGCGGTTTCCATCTCTCTGCGGCGCGCAATGCCAAAGTGCCGGCGGCGATCCGCGACGAGGAGGGATGGTACGAGGAAGATTGCGCCTGGGCGTGCGTCGCGATCACTTTCCCGTCGCTCTTCACGAATTTCGAGCGGCGCCACGCCGAGCGGACCATGCAGCTTTACTACGGAGAGGTGTGGGATGCGCTGAGGGAGAATCTCGAAATGGCTTTCGAAGCATCTCCCTCGCCTTCGATGTGACGCGCCTGGAGGTTTAACCGAATTGGCGAGATCCTAATTCGTCCTCTTCGTGAGCGTTTTCCACCGCAGCGCGACCAGCGCGAGCATCCCGATTGGCCAGATACTGATAAGTGTCGTCTGCCAAAATTCGAATGCCTGATACTCGGCAAGCGAATGTGGCTGCCCCTGCTTTCCGCAATAGCCTGTGGGCCCGCTGCACGGGTGAATAGGGGCGTCCGGATACCGGAGCATTCCATATGAGAACACCCCCGCCATAACCAGAATAATGCCCGTCGTAAGAACAGCCCTCGGTTTGACGTACTTGATGCCCCATCGGCCGGAGCGCTTCGCCCTGACAACGCCCACGGCGAGAGACAAAATCACCCAGCCAGCGATGGCGCCGATGTACCACCAGATCATGGCTTCGACCCCTGACATTGCATCACAAGACACGGCCTCCAGCCTTGACTGGAACGTTACCGCGCACTGCGTCGATAGCAGGTATTCTATCTGAAACCGTAGGCCTCGGGCGAAATCTCCGACAGAAGCGTTTCCGCATCCTTTTCGGAGACGTCAAGTTCCGCGAAGGCCTTTGCCAATTCAGCCACCTGATTTTCATCAGCATCGCTGAGGTCGATGTCGTCAGGATCCGGCACCCACACGTCCTTGTGACGGTAGGCGTCGGCAAGTGCATATTGGGGCGCAAGGACTTTCAGGCCATAAGGCCCGTCGGAAACGTGACCGGCAATTTTCTGATACCACGAGAGGGGCCGCGGCACGACGATCGCCCCGTCGATCTTCATGAAGCGTCGACGCCTGCGTGTGACCGGCACGGCAACCTCGAGAACACGCGGCATCTGCGTCGTCCATCCGAAATGATGGATGGCGGATGCTCCGACAACGATCGGCGTCGCATATTCGCGGATGAGAAGCTCACCGAGATGCGCCGCCGCGCCGCGGTTATCCCTGACCAGATTGTAATAGATACCGGATCTCGGACCAGCCGGTTTCAGCATGCCAGCTCGCGCCCACATGGAAGCCTGAAGGCGCGCCGATCCACGCGTCAACCCCTGGCGCTCGAGCATCCTGAGATCGATGATCGCCGGCAGAGCCATCAACCGTTGGACGCCCGGCACATACGTCTTCGGGCGAGTGGTCTTCACATCGTCAGGCATGGTTCGCCGCCGATCATATCGCGAGCGCGCTCGATCTCATTGCGAGTGGCCGCCAGCATCGTGGCGAAGAAGCCTGTGCGGTCGAAGCCTTCGAACAGTTTTGGCTCGAGCCATTTTTTCATGTCCAGACGAAACGCTTCAACATCCTCGAGCGCACCGCTCGCCAGGAGCGACGTGAGCCCGGCGCCGACAGAATGGGAATCGTGCCCGTAGAGACTGGCGACCTTCTCGATTGCGCAGACCGCGTCCTGCCCGTCCGGCGCAGGACGAATCTGCTGAAGCAGGAACCAGATATCGTAGACGTCGCGGTATTTCATGTGGTCGCGTGTGGCCATCGCCTTGATCTTGTCGGCCCAGGCATAGATGAGCTTCGGCACCGGGATGGGCGCCTTGAAACTGACGGCCACATCGGGGATCTGCGTCGGCAGCACATCTTCCGCCGAATAGGATGCCTGCAATGCTCGCGGGACCCGATAGAACTCCGCCTTCACCCGAACCGCGCCCATGCGCATCGGATGTTCCCATCGCACCGTGTAGCCGATAACGGCGCTGCCTTCTTTGCCGCGGCTCTCCTTGATCGTGATCTGGGAGCCGGGAAGACGCAGGGCGAGACGCGTCAAAAGACCTTCGCGAACTTTCGCCATGGCCGATTGCAGCTGTTCGGCTTCCTCCGGCGCAATGAGAAAATCCAGATCCTCGGAATATCGGTCGCTTCGCCGAACCACGCGCAGGGATGTTCCGCCATGAAAGACTGCCTGGTCTCCCCGCCATCGTGTCGCGTCGAAGAGCTCGGTAAGCACCCCGTAATGGAGCAGCTCGGCGACTTCCCGCAGCTCCTCCTCGGTCAGCGCGGACTTTCGGCTCAAATCCATGCAGAAACTCCAATAGTGCGCAATGATGTTATAAAAATATATAACATTATTTGACGCTCTGAGGCAATAGGCCCGCTTGGACCGGGTCGAACCATAGGCCGCGGGCCTGCAAGAAACCCGCTCGCCGCGATCTCTTGCACCCACTTCGGCGATCAATGAAGGAGTGCTCCCCGGAGGCTTCGATGGATCTGCCCTGGTTCCTTTACATGCTCGAATGCGCCAATGGAGCGATCTACACCGGCATCACGAATGATGTCGCCGCACGCTTTCAAGCTCACTGCGACGGGCGCGGCGCGAGGTATACGCGGGCAAATCCACCTCGTCGGATACTGGCCGTTGTCGAATATGAGAACAGGTCATCCGCGGCGAGCGCGGAATATCTGGTGAAGAAGATGTCTCTCTCGGAGAAGCGATCCTTCATTGAAGACGCGACACCCGGCGCGACTTCCTCCTTGCAGCGTGGTCGTTGAGGCTTCCTTCGAACAGGAGAATCTCATGCCGCAATATCGAAGCCTTCATCTCTTTCTCGGGCACATCACCGTCCAGGACCTCGGCCGGCTGGAAAGAGGCAACATTGAGGAGGAAGATTCCGCCCTTGCGGATATTCTGATCGTCGAGGAAAGCGAAATTGGCTACGACATCTACCCGCCGGCCCCGGCCCTGATGAACGACACCGATCTCGAAGCGGCGCTTCTTCGCCTGGGCCACAGCGACTATTTCGTCACCATCATGCGGACTGCACGGCGAGAAGGTGTCGACCTTGTCCGCTTCAGCAAGAATTTCGGCATCGAGACCCGCTTCCCGCTCCCTGATCGACCCGCCGAGAATCCGCAATCCGTCAGCGATATCACCAAGGGCACAAATTTCGCCCGGATCGAGCTTCACGACGAGCGCGACCACTCGGCGCCGCCAACGATTATCGGCATCCAGAGCGACAGCGAAAACCTCCTCGTTCTTGAAATCGCGACCGAAGACGGACCCGTGCAAGTCGGCATCACCCCTGACGGAGGCGGCGTGAAGCTGACGACCTTCTCGCCGACAAGTGCAGGTGAGATGAATGACCTCTATGACGCTCTCATCACGGTGAACAAGAGCGGCACGACCGTGGAGGGGCAGTCTGGTCGCGGCGTCGTCTTCGCTGCCGACCGTCCCGCGATCATTCGGTACCGCAAGCTCGTCGATATTCAGGCGCCGGGCACCCATGGCGCCTATTCCCGCATGGTGGCTGCCGGCCGGGACGCCATCATGTCGGCTATCGCCGTTTACGGCGTCGTCGAAGGCTATCGTCGCGCCGAGGGCGAAACCCCGATGTCCATCGATGCGGTCGAACAGGGCGATGGGTGCGTGCCGGAAGGCGTTTCTGCCGACGAGATCGCTTCGGCCGCCGCCGCATTTTACGACGATGAGGGCAACACCGGGCTTGACGTCCAATCCATTCAGGACAGAGCTCTGGCGGCGGGGGAACGTCTTCATCGCATCAAGAACGACGTAACCGTGCAAGACGTCCATGAACGCATGATGGAAGCGGGTTACGGGGAAATCATCTCGATGATCGCCGTCTATGGCCTGGTCGAGGGATACAGGCGTGCGTCTGGCGAGGCGCCGAGCACTTATTCCGATCTCAGGAAAGGCGACGTCGGCCTGCCCGAAGGATTGCCGGTCGACGTGTTGATGAACGAGGCGATCGAATTTGCCGACGGCGTCAATATCAGTGTCGGCATGAATGAGGTGCAGCTTCTATCAATTGATCGCGGGACAGAAATCTATCGCACGCTGCATTCGGCGCCCGGGCCGCGTTGACACACCGGTTCTGGCTCCAACTTGAAAGTCGCGCAGGCGGGCGCACTTCTCGGTCCAGACAATCGAGGTTTACGTGTCAGCAATATCCGCCCCATTCGCCCCTCCGCCGAAGTTCGTGCCAAAGGTCGACCCCTTCGCTCTGGAGGGATTTACGCGCATCGATCACATCAACAAGCCGAAGGTCAAAGGCCTTTCGAACGACGTCTGGCGCGGAATCTTTCCGCCACTTCGGGAGCAGGTGCTTCGTAAAGCGGCCGCCTATTATTACAGGCATCGAGAAGAGATCAATTGCGCCGTGCGCCGCGCCGATGACGAAGTCGACGCGGAGATCTGGCTGTTTGGAACGCATCTGGAAGCTCGCGCTTTCCAAGCGTTGATGCCGTTCTTCCCCGATTGCGGATTGCGAAACGGCGCGCCGTCGCCAGAAGTCGTTCGATTCGCAAAAGCTGTCGCTCCGGCCGCGAAGAGATGGAAAGACATCCTGTCGTCGGACAACGCCTATGCCGCCGCATGGTTCTCGGCGGGAATCGCGCCGATCGCCGGCGCGTGCATTATCAGCGGGCAGCCTCTGTCGTCATGGAGTGTCGACGACCACGACAGCTTCGTACGGCCGGAATTCGCCTCGAATTTCTCGGAAGCAGGAAGCGTGCTTTGCGCACTGATCGTTGCCGAGGCCGAACGGAATGCCGACGAAGCAAAGAGGCTCGAATGCGATTCGAAGCCGGAACTCGATCCTTTCGTAAATCCGGATGATCCCTCGACCTACAATGACCTTTACGAACACGAGAAGGCCGGCGCCGCGCTTCATTGACGGCGACGGCCTCATCATTACGGCCGGAGTTCGTGCTTTCACCCTCCCGGTGACCTGTCCGATTCGTGCTTTCACACGCCGCCAGGCGAAGAGGGTTTCAGCCCCTCGTTCGTGCTTTCACCCTCCTGCCACCCAGCTACCCCCAAGACCGCTCGTGACGGCGCCGATTCGTGCTTTCACACGCCGGCGCCTCGTGCTTTCGCCATCCACGACCTCGTGCTTTCACAAACCCTGGGGCTCGTGCTTTCACCCCTGTTTCCTCGTGCTTTCACACGCCAATTGCGTTCGATTTGGCTGATATTTCAATAAGTTAGACGGCCCGTAACCTTCTAACAGACCTTATTTAACCCTCTAACGCTGTCCGTGGTGTGGGTAACCTCATTCCCGCCGGTAGAGCTCAAAACCCAGCGAAACAGGACTTGCAGGCGATAGGGAGGGTGAAAGCACGAGCTCGGCGCAGGTACGAATGGTGGAGGGTGAAAGCACGAGCCCCGGAGTCCGTTGTTCTGGCGGAGGGTGAAAGCACGAGCTGCGCCGCTTATCCCCAACAGCGTTTTGGCTCCCAATGACGCAAAGAGGCGTGTGAAAGCACGAATCGTGCGGGCCGTCGCGGTCCAACCGCTTGGAATGCGGACGGTGGCCACGAAGGCATGACATTCCGGCCTCCGATGCCGGCAATCAGGACAAATGTTCGTGCTTTCACCCTCCCGGCGTGTGAAAGCACGAACATGGGGCCTTGCGAGAATCGGCGCGCGCCACAAAAGCTACACCGAAGCGCGGAAAGACGGTCACGTTCGATGTCAAAGCAGGTTCATCAGATCGAATTATTCGACAGCCCTCTCACGACCGCCGTGAAGGGCGAAACCTCCCTCATGGAGTACCCATTCTTCGATCTGTCGAAAAATGGTCGCGCCCAGGGCATGCACTTCAACGACGGCAAAGTGAAGATCGACATCAAGGCCGCCAACGGCTCCGTCGCCACCATCTACGACAAAGACGTCCTGATCTATCTCGCCTCCATCATGGTCGGAAAGATCAACAACGGCGAGACACCCTCTCAGACCTTCACCTTCACGGCGCACGATTATTTCCGCGTAACGAATAGAAACCGGTCCGCTCGCAGCTATGAGAGGATCGCGAGCGCCATCGAACGTCTGCAGGGCACGCAGATCAAGACGAATATCGAAACAGGAGGCGAAGGCGTCACCGGCTTCTTCTCCTGGCTCGAGAAGGCCGAGATCAACTACACCGTTGATCGTAGCGGCAAGAAGGTGATGCGATCGATCACCGTGCGCGTATGCGATTTCATCTACCGTACTGTTCTTATGGACCGCAGGTTCCTCACCTATCACCCGGCATATTTCGACCTCTCGCCGCTCGAACGACGCGTGTACGAGATCGCGCGCAAGCATTGCGGCCGGCAGGAAGGCTTCAAAATCTCCCTCGACAAACTTCACAAGAAAACCGGATCGGATGCGAGCCTGAAAAGCTTCAAACGCTCGCTCTACGATCTCATCGAGGCTGACAATGTGCCCGAATATATGATCGGAATCGTTGGAGATGATCGCAGCGCACTCACCAAGTCCTTGAAAGCCGACGGCATCGTTCCCCGCAACAAGATCACGGCCACGAAAGACCAGATGGTGGTGATCATGCCTCGCGGCGCCAAACGAACGGCAAGGCTTTGCGCCATCACATGAGCGCGAGATCCTCGGGGAAAATGACGACTCGCGTGATGCCGCGATAAACGTTCGTTCCCAGTTTCCCGTAGAGATCGACGCGGCGCCCGACTGCGGATAGCAGCGCGTCGCCGATTACCTGCCCGACGCCGTTCCAGACAATGACCTCGACTTCAGCCTCACCGCTTCGCATGCGCGCCTTCACATGCTTGTCCTTGATCGTGAAGCTGTCGATCAGGCGAGCGCCGTGAAGGATCACTCGCGGCTCGTGGTTGCCGGCGCCGAAGGGGGCCAGCAGCTGCAGATCGTCGACCAGACCCGGCGTCAGCGCCTCGCATGAGACGAGAAGGTCGGCCGGCAATGGCGGCCTGATCAGACCATGGATGAGGTTCGAAAGGTATTCGGCAAATGCTGGTATCTTGGCTTCCTCGATCGTCAACCCTCCAGCCATTGCGTGCCCGCCGCCCTTTGCCAGCAGCCCGGCGGCGACAGCGCCCAGAATGGCTTTACCGATGTCGAACCCTTCCACCGATCGCGCCGATCCCTTCCCATCTTGGCCGATCACGACGACAGGTCGATCAAACGCATCCTTCAGCCTCGCCGCTGCGAGGCCGATCAGCCCAGGGTGATAGGCCGGATTGTAGACGACGAGAACGCCGCTTTCTCGCTGCTCCTTCGCCAGCATCATGGCATCGGCCACAACAACATCCTGCATCTCACGGCGCTCTCCGTTCAGCTCCGTCAGGCGTTCAGCAACCGACCGGGCCTGATCCTGATCGTCGGCCAGAAGAAGCTCGGTTCCGAGCCGCGTGTTATCGATCCGGCCGGCGGCGTTGATGCACGGCCCGAGGACAAAGCCGCACGTCTTCGCCGACAGCTCGCTGACGTCCGTGGCCGCAAGCAAGGCCCGAAGCCCAGGATTGTCCGGGATCCGGCTCAATCCGAGTTTGACGTACGCCCTGTTCAATCCAACCAACGGCACCACATCGGCCACCGTGCCGAGGGCAACGATGCCGAGAAGAGAGCTCAAATCCGGCTCGGTCGTATCCGTGAAATATCCCTCCGACCTCAGCAGGCGGTTGAGAGCGACGATGAAGAGGAAGGCCAGGCCCGCGGTGCACAGATAAGAGAACTCGCCAGTCTCATCGAGACGCTTGGGGTTCACGACGATGCCAGGCGGGAGCATTTCTTCCGCTTGATGGTGGTCGATTACAATCGTCTCAAATCCAATCTCCGCGGCGACCGTCAACGGTCCGAATGCCGTCGTGCCGCTATCGGCAACGATGAGCAGATCGTGACCCGCTTCACGAAGTTTCCGAATGGCATCGGCGTTAGGGCCGTACCCCTCCTTCATTCGATCCGGTATGTAGAAAGACCAATTGTCGTAGCCGATCATCCGGAAATAACGACACAGCACGGCGCTCGATGTCGCCCCGTCGACGTCATAGTCCCCGAAGACCACGATCCGCTTCCCGTCGCGCAACGCCTTCCGGCACAGGTCGACCGCCTCCTCCATGCCTTTCAACACGAACGGGTCCGGCATGAACTGCTGGAAAGACGGCTTGAGCCACGATGCGACGCTACTGACACCGCGCCGCACGGCGATCTCTGCGACCATGGGCGGCAGCCCGGCAGCGTCCGTCGGCAAGCTGGATACCGGAGCGATATCCCACTGCTTACCCCTGACCGATGCAGCCCCTTCCAGAAATGGTGCACCCATGTCAGGCGACCGTCGCTCGATAGAGCGGTGCCGAAGGAAGAAGATCCCGGGTGACCTCGGAATGACGACTGTCGCCGATGGAGGTGAAGGCGAGCATGGTCGAGCCGCTCGCGATCAGACCCTTGAGGAGACGAGCCTCGGTCGGAGAGGAGATGCCATTCACATCGACCAGGATGTGTGGATACAGGCGCGCTACTTCGGCCCCTACAACAGGCAGCGTTGTGATCGCGTCGGAAACCAGCGCGATCACATCCTGATAATCGAGCAGATCGAGGACGCTCATCTCTGCCTGATACTTTTCAAACCACTGGGCAAGCTCGATGGCGACATCGTTCTTGACGCGTTCGGCCGCCGCGCGGACGACTTCGGGATCGAGGCGAGCCGACTTCCAACGGTTGATGAAGTCGACAATGGCGCGAGGGCGATCGGTCTGGGAAGCTCCGATCGTCTCCAGCACCAGTGCCTGATCCTCGGGTCCGATGATCTCGACGTCTTCCGGCAGGGCGATATGCCGCGTGAGCATAAAGAGGAGATGAATAACGACCGAAGAGAGCGTGCCGGCGACGATCCAGCCGTCTGTCAGCAACCCCTCGAAACTCGGGTCGCCTTCGAGGCTCGTCTTCGCTGCGACACTTTCCCGGGCATCACCGAAGATCGCGAGGGTCCCGCGGCCTCGAAGAGCCCCAATCATGCTGATCATCACCGCCGACGCTGGAACCTGACTATCCAGCAGATAGACCGCCTCTCCGTCTGGCAGCTCCATCTCGGCAATTGAAACACTCTTCGTCAACTCGCTCTCCCATGTTTGCGCTCATATGGGAGATGTCATCAATTCTCGTGGCCTCAACTCAGAACCGGCCTTCGATCAATTCTTTTGCCAGAACCTCGAGCACGCCGTTCCGGCTTTCCTCGGAATCCTGGCCGCTCTCGGCCAGTTCTGCGAAGCGCCGGCGGACCTCCTCTTCGGCACTTCCATTCGGGAATCTGGCCGCCAGGCGACGACGCGCCTCCGTCGAACCGAGTTCCTTGTAGAGGAAATTGCGCAGAACCGTATCGCGAGACGTCGTCGAAAACGCCCAAATTTCCTGAGGCCCAAGCGTATTCATCAGCAAATGCTCATGCTGACCGCTCTTCAGTTTCAGAAGCGCCATGAATGGCGCGCCGCCAGGTCCGGGGCCATTGAGTTTCTGGCTGATGGCGTTGGTCGCGGTGTCCGAAAGTCCGAACAATGCCTGCGCCTGCTTCGCGCTGCGGTCGCTGCCGACGCCCATTACCCAGATGCCGGAAGCCAGCTCGACCATATCCTGGTCGAAGTCCTCGAGCAGCTGGCTGGCGAGGACAATCTGAACGCCCCACTTCCGGCCTTCTCTCATGTCGATGATGACCTGATCGCGGACTGCAGGGGACGAGCGGGTACGATGAAACTCGTCATAGACAAGCCGCTTGGGCGTTTCTCGCAGACGGCGAATGCGTTCACGATGGTGCTCGACATATGCCCCTGAGAAATACTGGACATCGTCCTCGCTCAGATAGAAGTCGCGCGCCAGGATGAACCGGGCGAGCATATAGACGAGTGCCGTTTGCTTGTCGGCGGGCCCGCCGCCTCGCGGCGCCGCATCGTTCAGATCGAGCGAAACCACGCGACTGTCGCCGATGTCAAATCGCGTTGGCAGCGTCAGGATGGGGTATTCCCGAAGCGCGGAGGAAATTTTCTGCTGGAACACAGCGAGAAGACTCTCGCCCTGTGACGTCCTCGACTGCCCAAATGTGTCCTCGATGGACTTGATGTGGATGATCGCTTGCAGGTCCTCGAGCCGAGGGACCGCGAATGTCTGAGCGACCGATGCAACATGGATGTCGCCCATCTCGAACATCTTGTCGACGATGGACCACCACGTCGCGCCCTGATCGAGTGTAATCCCGCGCTTCAGAAGCGCTTCGTCCACGAGAGTGCTCTCTCCCGGAGAATACTGCCGTGGATTTCCCTGCCGCGAACGATCGTCGTACTGCTCGTAGAGCTCGTCCACAGCGGCGCCGGCCAGATCGGACAGCCCCTCTGGCGGGCGGGCGGCGCCGACCGATGTGCCAAGAACCGTGAGGAAATTGACGAGAAAAGCACGCTCCAGATAAAGCGGGCGCCGAGATCCAAGCTGCGTATCGAATGGATTGATAGCATGATCCTTCGTCATCCTAAGACGGCGATACTGCGCCTCATGCCGGCGCTCGGGCGGAAGCGCCTCTTTCAGCAGCGAAATGAGACCTGCCGACGACGGCCCGATATCGATAATAGCGATCCTCGGCAGCTGCGCGCCGCCGGACCCGGATGTCGCGGCCGCCGACAAGCACATTGCGAGGTTCGTCGTGTTCATCCATACGCTCTTGCCCTTGCCGGGCGGCGCGGAGACGAGATCGATGAATGCATCCTGCAGGTTCGAACCCGGCTCATAGGGCCATGGGCGTCCATCGAATGTCCGGAAGAGAACTGAGCCGGTTCGCCAAGGCGACGCGTCGCGATTCCATGGAAGCAGAAAGAATGCGTCGCCGAGCGGCGGGATGCCGGCCGGCGCAGTCGACCTCACATCGAGGCCGAGTGCGCTCGACATCACCCCGGCGAGCGGATCACCGATCGCGGATGAGACGCCGCAATACCCCCAGCCTTCGATCGTCTTGGCAAGTTGACTGGCCCGCTCCTCTATAAGAGACGGCTGGTCCGCCGGCGCCCAGGTAGCGAAAGAGACGCGCAGCCGGGCCACCACGGCCCCGTCCGCCACCTCCTGGCGGAGTCCCTTGACCGCTTCACTGATCAGTCGATTGTCCGAGTTCGAAAAGGCCATGATGGAGGCCATGAAGCTCTTGAAGCTAACCGAACCCAAGCCGCTTCCTTCAAGCAGGAACGACACCCTCCACGGAAATTCGTCGAGCTGCATCATCCGTTGCACGAGGGCGTCGAACGGCTGAAGCTCCTGCGGCCCGAGCGACATGTCCACGGCAGAGAACAGGTAGGCGCCGATGCGCACAGCACGCGGCGAAACGATTTCAGCCTCCTTCGAGAAAAGCTGATCCTCCAGCCGCGGCCATAGGAAATGCGAGTTGTCTCCAGGTGCGACAGGTCCGCGCGTCGGCACCCGGCCGCCGGGAATGACCGGTTTCCACTTCGAATTGAGGCTGTCGGGATAGATCGAACACCGTAGCGCCTGTAGCGCCTCACCGTTGTCCAGAAGTTCGGTTCGGAAATTCACATTCTTCAGTTCGGCGATGAAAGCCCGGACGAAGGCCTTATGGCGATCGAACAGTTTCCGCGATGCGCGATGGATATTCTGGGTGTCCATCGCGCTCGGCCACAGCGGCGGCGTCTGGGTCTCAGCACCGATAGCCTTGAGTTCCGGCTTGGTCAGAATGGACAGCCTCGTCCACAGCACCATGTAGAAACCTTCCCAGACGAGGAACTTGGACAGGAAGGATTCACGCTCCTCGAAGAGATCGGTCAGATTGAGGCCGACGCTCTCCGCAATCCGCTTCGCCGGACGGTTGAGGTCGGCCGTCATCTGGCGCGACATATCCGGGTCTCGGGCAAACCAAACTTGAATTGCATGGCCTGGTCGACTGAAATGGGATGCCATGTTGATCTCGAGGCGCTTGGTCAGCGCCTGCAAATCCTGCGGCCCCATCATCCGGCTGATGCCGTCGATCCGGACGATGGAGCACAGAGACCCATCCTTCGCAATGAGCGTTTTCTGGCCGTCGCCGGTCTCGATGAAATTGAAGGACGAAAGAGGCTTCTTCGTCATCGAGGAGAACGCACCTTCGATCGTGTTGACGAGACCACCGAAACCCATAAGCCGACCATCCAGTTCAAAAGAAGGGTTGTATTCGTCCGATCATAAGTCGCATCGGATACTATTGCGAGATACTTTTCGCGCCGAACTTGTAATGACTACAAGTCCAAGAAGAAAAAGGGGGCCGAATGACCCCCTTTTTAACTGTACATAGCCCTCTGTCACCGAACTTATTACTTCACGGTTAGGAGCACTTACTCGCCTGGCAATCGAGGCATTTCATGCATCCTTCTTCGCGGATGACTGCCGGGGAACCGCATTTGGGGCAGGTTTCGCGGGCAACGATCGTCGCCGTGGACAACACAGCCTGCTCGGCTTCCGGCGTCGACTCGCTCACCTGACCCATCTCGCTAAAGTGCTGACGCAAGACATGCGCGATGAGGGCGGCCCGGCTGGGGATCAGCCGCTGATTGTAGAACGACTGCTGATCGACTGACTGCACGGCCGAGAGATGTTCGAAGAGGAAGCTCATGTCGCCGCCCTCGCCGAAGACTTCATGCTGCTTGAGCGTCGCGGTCTGCCTCAACAGAGCAGTGATGGTGAGCGCGAGAGCATCCATCATCTCCATGTCGCTTGGCGACGTCGGCTTGATGAAGATCTCGATCGGCCAGACAAATTTGCTGCCGTTGACGGTCTCGACTTCGGTGTTGTTGATCGTGATGTAGAAGTTGCCGTTGGTCCACGTCACCTTGTGGGTGCGACCGGAGAGCGTCGTGGGCCGCCGGAACTTCGGAGGAGCCGACCGCTCCGCCTTCGCTGCGGACTTGTCGGTAGCGGATTCCGCGACGAGAACGGCACCCCTGCTGGCTGTCGGCCGATAAGTCGTGCAGCCCTTGCACCCTTCCTCCCACGCCTGCTCGTATACGCGCTCGAAGTCCTGAAAGCTCATGTCTTCCGGACAGTTGATCGTCTTCGAAATCGACGCGTCGACGAACTCCTGGCACACAGCCTGAATGGCGAGGTGATCGTCGACGCTCAATTCCAGCGCCGTCGCCATATAGGGAGGCAGGTTGTCGAGCGAATGAGACTCCGGATCGAACCCGTTGACCCGGCAGTAGTCCGCCCAACCCTTGTCGACGGCCGCATATTGCGCCGTCGAGTTGTCGGGCTGACGCACGTTCCGGATGTATCGCAGGCTGAATGCTGGTTCCAGACCGCCCGACACGTTGCCAGCATAGATCGCCGTCGTGCCGGTGGGCGCGACCGTCAACAGCACGCCATTCCGAATGCCGTGTTTCTTGATCAGCTTTTGCACGGCGGCGGAGCGCCTCCCGACATTGTAACCCGCCAGGAACCCCTCGCGTTCATAGGCGGGGAAAGCGCCACGTTCGGCAGCGAGCAGCGCCGACGCTCCATACGCCGTTTCCGCCAATTCCATCATGACTTCGCGCACCAGCGGGACTGCCGCTCTGCCGTAGCGCACTCCCATCATCATGAGCATGTTACCGAGCCCCATGATGCCGAGGCCGATCCGGCGCTTCTGGTGGGCCTCGTGATGCTGCTCCGGCAACGGGAACTTCGTGATATCGAGCACGTTGTCGAGGAAGCGAACCGATTCCGCGACGACTTCGCGAAAGCGAGGCGTGTCAAATCTCGCCTTTTCCGTAAACGGATCGAGCACGAAATTGGCGAGGTTCACGGCGCCGAGATTGCAGTCGCCATAGGGCGGCAGCGGCTGCTCACCGCAGGGATTTGTCGCCCGGATCGTCTCGCAGTAATGAAGGTTGTTCCGCTGATTGACCCGGTCGATGAAGATGAGTCCGGGCTCCGCATGCTCATAGGTATTGCGGATGATCATCTCCCAGAGATCGCGCGCCGGAAGCCGCTTGTAGACGTACCAAGGCTTGCCGTCGCGTTCGAGAACTTCGACGTGCTGACCGTCGCCGCGAGGAATGTGGAAGCCCAGATCCCACGTCTCGCCGGCGGCGAGCGCGCCCATGAAGCTGTCCGTAATCATGACGGAGAGGTTGAACTGGGTCAGCCGGTTCGGCGTCCGCTTCGCAATGATGAAGTCCAGGACGTCCGGATGGTCGCACATCATGGTCGCCATCATGGCGCCGCGGCGGTTGCCTGCGGATTCGATTGTCCGGCAACCGGCATCCCACGTGTCCATGAAGCTGAGCGGACCCGATGAGGTGCTGCCCGCACCCTTCACGATCGCGCCATTCGGACGCAACGTCGAGAAGTTCATCCCGATGCCGCCGCCCTTCTGCATGGTGAGCATCGCCTCGTTGAAAGCTTTGAGGATGCCAGGCAGGGAGTCTTCGATATCGCAGCTGACAAAGCAGTTGATCAGCGTCACGAAATGCGGCGAACCCGCGCCGGCGAGAATGCGCCCGCCAGGCACGAAGTCTTTCCGGCGCAGCATCGCGGCGGCAGCGGCTTTGTGCTCCTCCGAAGTGTCGTGAATGTAGACGGCGGAAACCACGCGTCGCGTGGTGTCTTCGTCCGTAACGTCAATCGGAGAGCCGTCGGCACTCCGCAGGCGATATTTTTTTGCCCAGACGTCTTCCGTCAGATTCATCAACGCCATAACTCGCTCCAGAACAATTGATTGCGATAAATTGCTTAGAGAAAGATCGGCGCTATGCGGAAATTCCAACTGCCAGAAGAACTTTTTTTCTTCAGGCAAAGGTTGGCCACCAGTTGATCACTGCAAGTCCGACAATTGCGCAGGCGAAGGCCGGACCCATCGGAAAACCCTCTTCTTTAGCAAGGACTTGGTTCGCATACGCCATGATTGTGAAGATGCTCGCGGCGCAGAAAAGAGCGAACAGAACGTTTGGGAAGCCGAACCATGCGCCGCAGATCGCCGCGAGCACGACATCCCCGCCGGCCTGCAGTTGCTGACCTTTCACTCGACTCATGATCTCCATGAGCCCCCAAATAAGTGATCCGCCAACCATCAGGCCGATGCCGCGGTCCACTACGTCCGGACAAAAGGGCGAGGCCAGTAATCCCAGGCAGAGCAAGGGAATTGACATGCATTCGGGCACCAGGTGCTCGGCGAGGTCGATCCATGCAATGGACAATGTCGTCAGAACGAGCGATCCGACGAGGAGCGACGGAATGCCCAAGCCGTACTTCGCAACTACCCACCCCATCATCCCGGCGGTCAGGGCCGCGAATCCATATCTGAAGAAGGGAATCCTGGTGCTCCGGCTCGCTACCCCAATCTCCTCTTCTTCCCAACCGATATATCGCGGAAGCCGCTCAAGAGTTGGCAGAAGAAAACAATATACGGCGATGGCCGCCACGACCGCGGCAATGACGACCTCGGTCATGGCGATGGCGCCGCGGCCGGGGCGGTCGCTTGCAGCGTCCCGCTCCAGTAGCTGTTAGCTGCAGAAGTCCAGTATTTGACCCACTGATCGAAGCTCGCGAGGACAGCGTCGACGCGATCGGCGCGCGCAAGCTCGCCGACGACGTGATCCTCCGGCTTTCCCCGCAAAGCCAATGCGGTCTCATGAACGGAACGCTCATAGACGGCGGCCATGATGTCCGTGGCCCGATTTGAAAGGGTTTGGAGGAGCGATCGATTGACGTATTCGTCGGCGCTCTTCATCTCGTCTGCCCATGCCAATGCGGCATCGAGGACGGCATTGGTTAAGCGCATAAGCACGGCGGACGGATCCTGCCGGAAGGAATAGACAATGACTGCGGAAGACAACCTGCCGGCAACGCTGGCGGCGGTCAGCGCCAACGAAGTGCTTGGCGAGAACTCTGGATATCGCTCGTGACTGGTCTCGCGCCCCTCGTTGCGCGCCACCATGTCGAGGACATGCGACAGATAGCTCTCAAAAGCCTCGCCCGAGAGACATCTATCCATCGCATCGGATACGACACGCGCTGCGAGGCCCCGGTACAACCTGGCAGGCAGATCTACCGATTGGTCCGCGGGCGATAGCCGACCCGCGATCCTCAGGGCGAGATCGTCCACTTCCTTGAGCAAATCCAAGCCTACAGGCGCCTGTTCGTTCGCCCGCGCCAATGCGGAGAGGACCGGGGAAAGGTCATTGAGAAACTGCTGAACGTTTACCCGCCGCTGAAATGCGCCATCAGCTACGACTGTGTCGGCAAGCTCTCTGCTCGCCTTTGCGCGTAAGTCCGCGATGCTCATGCCGCACTACCCTCTCCACCTACCGTTGAGCGGACGCCGGTCATATCGAGCCACGAAGAATAGATGTCGATAAGCGTGTCGATGTTGCAGTCGCCCTGTGCATCGGTATTTGGCTGCAAAACCTGCAAGACGGAAAGGGCGAGGCTCGCAGGGGAATTGCTATGAATCCCGTCGATGCGAAATTCGAGTGCGGCGCCCGGATCCGTCCTCAAGCGAATGAAGAAGCCAGGCATGTTCGGTCGATCAACGAGGATCAGCCCCCAACGCTGGGCCGCTGCAATGACGATCGCCGGGAACACGCCGGCCGGCGTTAGCAGCTCGTCCACATCGATCGACTCCGAACCGCAGGAAAAGCTGGTTATCCCAACGGAGGTCAGCGCCATACGGATAATGTCGCGCATGGCGGCATCGTAGACGTTCGGTATCCGAAGGATCCGCTCCAGCGAAAGCTGATCGCCGCCAGCCGAGACAATGACTTCATTCGGAGGACTCTCCGCCGTAAGGCTCGCGACCCCACCCTCCGGCCGGTCATTGGCGCCGTCCCGACCTTCGCTGATCCGTCTTGCCATGCGGTCCAGTGTGGCCGCGTCAGTATTCGCGATGTCGACTCGCGCTTCCGATTCGATCGCCTGCGCGACAGCCATCGGGTCCGCTCCGACGACCGGCCATGCGCTGAAAGACTGCTCCTCCCCCAATGGCTCTTCATCGACCACATGGATGACGTTGACGTCGATATCCGGTTGGCCAACTGAAGCGGCAGTGTCCCGCATCAAAGCAATCGCCGTCGAGGCGAGGTCGTCGATATCGTATGCCTCACCGTTCTTCCGCCAGCCGCCGATATCGTAGCGAAGGTTCGAATGGCAGCAGATCATCTGCGGCCGCTCCGAATCCGAGAAAACCGCAAAAATATGCGGGAACGCTCGGCTTTGAACCAGAACGCACTGCGGCCCAAAGCTTCCGACAACCCCGGCGACCACTGCCTGCTGGGCAACCGTCTCCACGAGAGGCTCCGGGGGCATTTTTTCCGCCATTACGATGCTCCAACTATCTCCACATCAATACAGATAGCCGGTTTACTGTAAAAGCCAACAATAAATGCGGCCGTAATTTGCGTTAAAGGCTGCGGACTTATAATGGCTTAAAGTTTTCTCGCCCCGGCTCACTATTCGAACCGCGCACGACCCGCCAGATGTCCAGGTTCGTGACAATCCTTTCGCACGGTCAGGATCATCGTGTTGCAGTAGGTTCCGACTTCTGCGAACGAGCCCGGCGGCAGGTCTTGGAAGCGCGCGCGCATCGACTTCATCAGAGCGCGGAACGCGGTCGACTTCTTCGTGCCGCGAAACTCCGTCCCGGCTGACATGACGGCGACCAGAGTGCCGCTCGGCTCCAAGAACTTAAGCGCGTGCATGACGTGGTCGATGTCCCGCTCGCGGTCGAACGGCGGGTTCATCACGACATAGTCGTAAAGCCCAGTGACCTCGGGAGAGAGCGCGAGAAAGTCGAGGTTGTAGACCTTGCGATAGATGCCCTCGGCGTCCAACGCCTGCGCAAGCGCGGGCTGGATTTCGACGCAATCCACCTGATTATCGAAGCGGTACTCATTCTTCCAACGCGCCCGGCCGCCGGACCAGTCGTCCAGAGTGCCGATGGTTTTCACGCAGCGCCGGGCAAGGTTGCCAGTGCCCGCGCTAGGTTCAAGAATGCGAAGGCGCGGCTCGTCGCGGCGAGCGAGCAGGGGAAGGCCGCGCACCACTTGATCGGCTGCGCTGTCCGGTGTGGGAAAGAAGCCGTACCGCTTCGCGGGTGTCGTCTTCACATTGTCGAGCGGTTCTTCTTCCTGCGTCTGGCCGTCGCCGAGGACTTCGCCGTAGTGCTCGGCGAGCACCTTGTTCACCTTCTCGACCAGATCGTCGCGCAAGAACCAAAGGTGCGCGTTGCCGTTCTTGTAGCCCCGGATTTTGAAGTATTCCGTCTCGACTTCACTCTGTCTCGGGCCGCCGAACCCGCGCCTATCATATTCCAGCGCGCCGAGGGCCGAGCGGAACGTGGCCTCGGCCTCCCCGTCCAGAACCGCGAAGACGCGCTCGATGTCGATCAGAACGTCGCGCGTGCGGCCATATTCAAGGCTGCCATACTCGTTGAACACGCGGGTCAGGATCACGCGCGAGCCGATCTTGAAGCCATCATGCGAGCGGAAGCGCCGGTCCAGTTGCGAGAACGCATTGGCTAGGCCGCGCCGGAAGATCATCCCGGCATCGAGCCGGAAGCGTTCGAGCGTCGCCATGATGTTCTCGACCGTGATCTGCGGCAGGCCCTTCTCGATCTCGTCCGCGTTGATAAGTGCCCCTTGCCGGTCGGTGCGCTCCGGTACATAGGCCATCTGGTCCCGCAGCGTCTTCTTCGCCTCGTAATCCATCAACCGCTCAAGGTCGGTGCGCTCGATGATCCAAGCCCAAATGTTGATGTCGAGCAGGCGGCGCGCTGTGCGCAGGTATCGCTCACGGTCGGGAAGTCGAACCGCGTTGGCAAACGCTTTGATCTCGTCGGCCTGCGAATAGTTGTAGCCGTTGATGCCAGGGCTGGCGCGCTGCGCCATCTCGTGCGCGGCCTTTACGGCCTTGTCCGCCGCGCCGATTGCCTCGTAAGCCTCGGCATAGAGTTCGAGCGCGCGGTTGCGGTAGCGGACAACTTCTTCGATTGTCGCCCGATGAACGAGCGCGGTTCCGGCGCCGTTGCCGCAGCCATCGCCACGCTCGTCCGCGTTAACAGTTTCGCAATCTTCGAGCATCCGCGCGATCCGGCCGCCTTAGTCCGTCATACCAAGTGCATGCAGATAGAGTTCCAGGATGGCTTCCTGTTCCTGCCGCTCGGCCTTGTCCTGCTTGCGGAGGCGCACGACCTGGCGCAGCGTCTTGGTGTCGTAGCCGTTGGCTTTCGCCTCGGCATAGACTTCCTTGATGTCGGTGGCCGTCGCGGCCTTCTCCTCCTCGAGCCGCTCGATGCGCTCGACGATTGAGCGGAGCTGATCCTGCGCGAGCGAGGCATCTCCAGCTTTCGAGTTGTCGTGAGGCACCGCGCGCGGGTTCTCCGGACTTTCACCTTCACTCAACATGCATTTCTCCTGTGTTCGATTAGCCGCCTTATATCGGCCACCCCCAAAAGCTGCGCTCGCTCGCCAGAACCCCAAGTGCGGCGGTCTATTATTTGTCGCCTCGATCAAAGAGAGGCCGAAGCCGCTGGCGCGGGAGACCGTCGGATAGTTTTAACCATTACAAGTTATGCGCGGTAATACGCACGATTACTTGCTCCAATTCCTAGAATTGCGGCACTTCCCGTGTATTTTACTTTCCAAATGAACGGTTTGAGGACATAAAGGACTTGCGATGGTTCCTTGCAAAGTCGTCCATTACTTTGTCCGCCGAGGTATAAAGCGAAGAGCTGAACATGATCGATTTGCGAAATGAGGCGATTGCCAAGTGGTTCGCGCTTCTGCCGCCCGATTTCCAGGAGGCGATCGGCGGCGAAACGCGAGGCGACGCGACCACATTGCAGACGCTTTCAACGCGAATCTCGACTTGCACGACGGGTCAAGAGATCGCGCTCGCTCGCGAGATCGCCGGCGAAGTAGCCTTCCTGGCGAGGGTGCAGAGAATTCGTTGGCTTGCCTGGCTCGCAGCCAACTGCACCCACAGGCAATTCGCCATGATGATGCACGAGCTGAACCGACTCGGCGTCGACGAAGAAGGTTCGGGTGAGGGCGGACTGTACGTTTTCCGTCAGGATTATCTCTGCGTCGCCACACTAGCCGCGCGCCGGGCCCTCCATCTTCAGTCTATTTCCGCGGCCTTGGCCGCCATCTCGGAAGCTGCTCAGCGCGTCGAGTCAGCTCCGGAGCTCCTTTCATAAGGTGGTCGATATGCCCAAACTTACGCTTACCCTGCTGCTGTCTTGTTCATTTGTGGTCGCGAGCGCGGCGGATGCGGCAACTTCGTCCAGAGGAGATTGCCTCTCAGCTGTTCAGACGCAGCAGGAGGACATTCTTCGCCAGCACATCGACGACCAGGTCAACTTGGCCACGAACACTTATCCGAAGAAGTCCCAGAGCTTCAGCGACCTGTCTTGCCTCGATAACCTCATGAACTCGGGAATGGACATCTTCTTTTCGCCGCCAGGTCTCGGCGACCTCATGAGCAAGCTCAAGAGCTACGCCTGCAACGCGGTCGACTCTCAATATAGCCAGCTGACCAGTTCGATTTCGAGCGGCGCGAATTCGTCGCTTTCGATCGGTGAAGTCGTGCCCGGTCTCAATCTGGGCTCCATCGGCGGCGGCTTCGGAACGACGCCGGGTTCGGGAACTTCATTCTCGAATGTGAGCGCCAATGCGAACAAGGTGACCAACGATTTCAACTCGATCCTCGGCAACTGAAGGAACACCCATCATGAACTTCGCCCGTAAAGGCCTTTCAGTCGCCCTCCTCGCCGCGGCTTCGTCCCTCTCCATGTCGCAGGCCCTCGCGAACGACTACGATTATGGGTTCGAACAACAGAAGACACAGGAGATCAACGCCAACACCAGCAGCGTGGTCTCCGCCGCCGAGGACGCGATCGTTCAAGCATTGAAGCTCGCCACCGGTCAGCTGTCGGGAAATCTCAATCAGCAGACGGCCGCCGACACGAAGGTGGCCGACGCCCAGGACGACCAGGAGACCAAGCGGCGCATCGAGGATGCGAAGTATCAGGCCACCCGCGAAGCAATGCCCACGGTGTCGCGCTGCATCAGCACCACGTCGGCGATCACTGCCGCGCCCCTCGAGACCAACGCCGGGGCCGTGCGCACTGCTGTTTCGCAGCAGCTCGTGAACTGGGATCTTGGGGCAGGTAACGTCCAGCGGGCGGAGGCCGCCCGGCGGCAGGTGGCCGCGCATTGCGGCAAGTTTTCAACAGCGGCCGACGTTCAGGCTGGTCTTTGCTCAAGTGCGACCGCATCGTCCGATCTCGCTTATGCGGACGTCGATGCCAGTCGATCGCTTTTCGCCGCCGAGACGTTGCCCGCCGACAACGCGGAGGCATCGAACCTTCTGATCACCAATATTGTTGGATCTGACCCTTGGCGAGCGATCCCCTCAGACCAGGCGTCCACTGTTGAAGGTCGCGCCGAAATCGCCAAGCGCAACCAGATTGTCGCGAAGCGGTCGGTCGCGACGGAGGCGCTTTCCTACCTCCGCAGCAACAAGGAGGCGATGGAATCGACCGAGCTCACGAATTGGGCGAACGCTCGGGCCGCCGCCACCGGACTGCAGCGCGGCGACAGCAGCGAAAGCTTGAGCGTTGACGGTCACATCGAACTGCAATCTCGCTCTTGGTTCTTCGATCAGGATTGGCTCAAAAGCCTTCAGGACAAGCCCATGGACGCCAAGGTCGCCGATCTGGCCGATATGCAGGCTTTCCAAGTTTATCAGAACTTCAAGAACTATCAGCTTCTTGAGCGGATCACGTCCATTCTCGCAACCTCGCTTGCGATCACCGTGGATCAGGAGAAGGCGCGCGTCATCAATGTGGCAGCCAACTGATCCTAGATGGGCGACACGATCTTCATCATAGAAGCACCAGGAAAGCGTGAGAAGCTTGAGGCGATACTGAGTGAGATGGGTCAGAACGCACGAGTGTTCGCGACCAAGGGCCACCTCTTCGAGCTTCCACCCATCCTGTCGGCGCCCGCCATCGACGTTCGATTTCGCGAGATAGCACGAGCGCCCCGTGACAAGGATCGTCTCGACCAATTGCTGGCTGCGGCTCGAGAGGCAAAGCAGGTAGTCATTGCGACGGACGCCGACAGCGAGGGCGACGTCATCGCCTGGGATGTTGCGGAAGCCATCGCATCATTTTGCCCTCGCCCTCTTCGGATGCGGCTTCGAGGTTTGGATGCCGCGTCGGTTTCATCGGCGCTGGCATCGGCGACAGAAGTTCGCAAAGACGACGCCATCCCTGGCAGAACCCGAGCGATCATCGATCGCCTCATCGGCCAAACGTTCTCGCAGAACGGAATTGCAGTCGGCCGCGTCAGCACGGCCCTGCTGGGGGTCGTCGCCGGCCATCGTCCATCGCCTTACAAGCTCGTCCTGGCGGCGCCGGACAAAGATGGCGGCCGGCCGTGGCGGGCGGAAACTCACGTCCGTTCGCCGCTTACACTCGATGTCTGTCGAAAAATTGCCGACCTCGATCTCCCGCCACTTTCATTTCAGCAAAGGACCGGGCGGTCCCGCCTTGCGGCGAATCTGGGAGACATCCTCGTTCGTTCGAGTGACCAACTTGGTCTGTCTCCCCGCGAAGCTGACCGCAGTATGCAGAAACTCTACGAGACTGGCGTAATGTCCTATCCGCGCGCCGGTGCCCGAGGAGTCAGCAACTTCGTTTCCCAGTATCTGGATGAAATGGCGAAAAGTCAGGGATTGACGACTTCGTCGGACGGCCTTTGCACGAAGAGGGAAGAAGACGTGCATGACGCCCCCTTCCCTCTCCATCCGGTGGATGCCAAACGTGATCCTTCAAAACTCGGCACAGACGACGCTGTCGCAACCCTCGTTACGCGAGGGCTCTTCGCGGCGATGAGCGACACCGAGAAAGAGCTGGGCATTGGCGGCATCCTCACTCCATTTTTGATTGAGGCGGGCTTTTCCAAGGAGATTGCCGATTTCATCGCGTCGCTGGAATGGTCCCGCGAAACTGGTCCTCGATATCCAGGGCAAAATTCTTGGGCTTCGTCCGAGGTCGTCCGACGTCGCCCAGACGCCGCATTGCTCGAGGCCGCCGTCGACATGGGACTCGGCAGGCCCTCGACATGGGCAAATCACATCGAGACCTTCATGAGCCGCGGTCTTGTCGACGATGACCTGCATCCCACGGAAAAGGGCCGTGCGTGGATAAACTCCAGTCCTCGCGAACTTCTCAACCCGGCGACGTCAATTGCAATCGAGAGGGTCTGCGATTCAGCCCGACCGGTTACCGTGGACGCCACGCGAGAGCCATGGGAGCTGTTGGCGGCCGAAATTGTGCATGCCCTCCCCGAAGCGCTGAAGAAGCCAATCCTGGATCTTGTCGCATGCACTCCGCAGCATATGCCGGTGGCCAGCGAAGCCGCTCGACGGGTCGAGTCAACCGCACACCGATTTGAGAGCCTTCGCCGGAAGAGCTGATCGATGCGCCCTCAAGCATCGCATTCTGCAGATGAGCTTTCTCGTCAACGACAGATCATCCTTTGATCCGTGCGCGCGTCAGGTCATGGACGAGCTTGATCATCTCCTGAAGATGTCCATCGCCTTCGACGCTCGACCACGGCTCAACAAGAGCCCCGTGCATCACCGAGTTTCGTATCCGGCTCCAGGTTATGACATGGGCCGGATTCACGGCGCCGTCGGCTCCGAGAGTTCGCATAAAACTGAGCGCACTACGTTTGCTGATCATTCCGAGGTTGGAAAGCATCCGCTCTCTCAGTTTAGCATCCCCGTCCCACCCCTTGATGTGGGTCTTCATCGAATCGAGCGAGGCGTCACCGTATTCGGATTCTCGATCAGCGCCGTTCATGAGGTCGTTGACGATGGACTCGGCGGCGCTCGCCAAAGACAGGGTGAGAATCCATCGTGATCCACTCAAGGCCTGCGAGAGCTCTTCGTAAAGCCGCGTAATCGGGTTCGCGTCGAACTTGCCCGCCTTGACGATGAAGGTCAGAATATCGGAGTACAATCTCCAGAAGTCTTCCGTCCGGCCGGCCCCGATCGCAGCGGGATGCAACAGGCCGACAACCGACGCGACCTTTCGTTGCGGTGAAGGTCGTAGAGACACTTGTGCCTTGCCATCTCCGAAGTTGCGAGCAACAAGGCGCGGATAGACGGGGACGCCGAGCAGTATGCGCAACGGCTCGGTGAGCCAGTTTTCGGCGTAAGGATGTCTCAGCTCTTCACTGCAGTTGCCGGTGATCCAAAGCGCTTGTCTGGCGGGATCCAGGTCGAACGAGATGGTGGTGCCGAGCACGTTCAGTTTGTGTTGGCATAAAGCGCCGCTGGACGAAACCTCTTGATCTCCAACATATGATTTCGTCGTCAGTTTCCCGGTCATAGGCAGGGCGACGGGCGGGATCAATAGAAGTTCGACGCCGCAGCTCTTGGAAACCCAGTGACCGGTTGCGATCGTCATCAAGGATTCGATTTCTCCGGTGAGCGGCCATCCCCTGTCGTGATCAACTGAAAAATTGAGGTTCGTGACGTAGCCACCCAACCACTCCACACCGCGATAGTCGGTCGCCTTCAGGCGAAACCGCTTAATGTGGTCGTAGGGATCGGCCTTACTCTCGCGGTATTTTCTGAGCGCTAGCTCGGCATCCCTTGGCGTACCGTGCATGAAAAAGCGGATCTCGGTCTCGCTGCTTATTTCGATCCTGCCAGGACCGGTGAAGATGTCTCGCTCATCGTCCCGACCGAGGAGTTCCATCCCAGGACATTCTATCGTCCTGGGAGCGTCTCCTAGGTACCGCCTCCAGTGATCGAGCGTGCGCAATTTGCTTCTCCCGAGAAGGTCCTCACCAAAGACCCGTGGCCCTCTTCGACGCTAAGAGGAAACGCATGAGGCGCGACTGGCGCCGGCGACCGTGAGGCATAAGTTGCGACTGAGGTGCACCATAAACTGCGACTGGCTTCAAACGATGCACCATAAACTGCGACTGGCACCTCATTGTGAGGCTTCTGGGACGGGACGGCGAAGGGTGACAGCCGGCCTACGGATTTTCGACTTCGCGCAAGAAGCAATCTCGCGTGCGCATTCCGAATAAGGTACAATTGCTCTTGTCACGTCGCTTGTGTCAGAAGCGCACGTGTCCGACCCTACGGGTCACACCGCTCGGCAGTTACAGCTGTCGGGCGGTTTGTTTTTTGTGGCCCCAGAAATCGCCCCACCTCTGTCTCTGACATATGCTGAACGCGGATAGCGCTCTGCCGGAAGCGTCCGCGCCGGCTACCCGAGAAGGTGGTGTGTTGGGCGCCTTGCCATCGCCCCCCCAGACGGAAGACCACCGGGAAGCCAAGAGGTTGAGATGGACCTCTTCGCATCCGACCGCAGTCGCACCTTATGCTCTCTTTTTTGCGTTTCCAGTCGCAGCTTATGGTCGATTTTCTGCTCGTAGTCGCAGCTTATGGTCGATCTCATGAACGCAGTCGCAGCTTATGCTGCGCCTCTGGCCATATCGTGCGCCAGTCGCAGCTTATGCGTTCCGTCGCATTCACTTTGACTCACACAAAAAGGATAGAGCCCGGCCAGCCTAGGGTGAAACTTTCGGGTTACCGCTTCATTGGAAGCTAACTTGTAATTAGCTTCACCTGATCTTACGTTTGGACAGGTATAGCAAGCGCCGAATCACTGATCCAGCGGGTATCATATGGCCGGAAAACATGAACAAATACAAGCCGTTGAGGTGGCCGCGCTGGCATTGGGCCGATTGCGAGCCCAAGCGGAAAACTACCCTCTCCGTTCTGCGTTCGAATTTCGCCGGAAATTGGTCGAATGCGTCGCGTCGGCGTCGCTGGAAGGCCGAATGACAGACCTGTTCACCGTGCTCGGGACGGTGGCCGGATTGCCCATACGACGGCAGCGGGACTTCGGCGGCCTATCGCTTGCGCTCGATATTTTTGCGGGCCTCGAAGATGTCGACCGAGACGATCATCCGAAAGGCCTTCAGCGGGACGTAGCGACCCTGGCGGCCGGCTTTAAGAGTGAGGGCGGGAACCTCCTCAAGCTGGCGGAATTCGTCTCTGACCTTCAGAACGATGACGCGATCGGGCCGGCTGGGCGGGCGCTGGCATGCCGAATCCTTGCTGGGCCGCAGTATCTAAACGGGTTCTTGCTCTCCGTTTCAGAGGGGCTGAAGGGGGCGCCCGGATATCGCTCCATATCAGAACCCTCTGATCGGGCTGTGCACGTCCTCAGGCGCTTCGCGCGCGCCGCAGATACCAGCCGAGCGGCCCTCTCGGCCTTCCAGCAGGAGCGGGATCTGTGGTTGACCAAGACGGCCTATACAGCGGAACGAGATGCTTCCGGACAGATCGTGTACGGGCAAAAGAGACGCAGCAATTCGAAGCTGCCGCGGCTGGTGGATCTGATGCTCACGATCAACGTGCTCACGGCGTCGCAAGTTGCCCGGCTTCTCGGCATCTCCCCTCGGGGGGCTACGGACCTTCTCAAGGAGCTCGCTGACCTCGATCTTGTGGTGGAGGTGACTCACCGGAGCAACTGGCGGGCTCATGTTTCAAGGGAATTCGCCAAAGGAAACCTTGACGCCCTAAGCCCGCAAAAGCGATCCAGGAGCGGCCGCCGGCTGGCGGCCGCTGCTCGGTTGGAAGTAGCCGCGCTTGCCGGAATGACAGCAAAGGCGCCCTCCCCTACTTCGGAACAGGATGCCAAAACGCCGGTGATCGAGGTGGATGAGGAGGCAGAAAACGTGGTCGTGGACGGCGATATCGAAGATCTAGTGCGCTCCATCAACGATGCTATAGCGCGCAGCACCAAGGTTTTGGATCGTTGAAAAATGTCTGTAATACCAATGGGTTGCGGCCAGATAGGCGCGTTAATGCTAGCATTAACTGCTTATTATTGCTGTCATCTTACTAGCATTATGCAGACGATTGGCAAGACTGTCTGCTAGCATTATTATTTCTGCACCAGCTCCGACGAGTTCGAATTTCCCATGCGCGAGGCGTCCTCGCAGATTCTCACATGCTTCCTTTATGCTAGCAGCCAATTACCACCGGAACTTATTCTTAATGCTAGCAGGTATATTCATTTATCTGTGACAATTGTGCTAGCAGATACACTTGATTTCCGCCGCGAGTTAATGCTAGCACTTAGTTGGTTCTGAGATTCACCTGTGGGGACGAGTATGCCGGTCATCTTTTTTGCATCTACGAAGGGTGGGGTAGGGAAGAGCACCACGCTGCTCAACCTCGCGCATGCCTTCGTCCATCATGGCGCCAAAGTGACGATCCTCGACGTCGACGAGAACGCCTATTGCGCAGACTGGGCGCAGACCTACCCGGCTCATGTCCCCGACGGTCTGCGGGTGATCGCCGAACTGAATCCGAAGTCGTTGCCCGGCCTCATTCAACGCGAGACCGAAAACCGCCGGGTCGTACTCATTGATACGGAGGGCACCGCAAATCGGGTCTTCGGCGAAACCGCTCACCTTGCCGACCTGGTCATCGTGCCTCTTCGCCCCAACAGACCGGACCTCAAAGCGGCAATGCGTGTGGTCTCGCTCATCGAAGACCAGAAGAAGGCGACGGGCGCGCAAACGAGGGTTCGGCTTCTCTTCACCTTTACCAGAGAAGCCATCGTGCCTCGCTCCCAGGTTGAGTTCCATCAGGCCATCGTCGAGAACAACATCCCAATTTTCCGAACCCAGATGCGTGAACTGAATGCTTTCACCCATCCTGTGAACAGAGGCTATCGCCTCGACAATCTGCCGCCGGCACTTGCGAAGAAGGCGGAATCAGCCATCGCAAACATCAACGCCCTGGCGAGCGAGATCGCCCTCGTTCTGACCGATCAGGAACTCGACGAGCAAGACGAGAAAGAACTCCAACAAATGGCCCAAGGCGGCGGTGAAGAACGCCTTGCCGATGCCGAGCAGGCATGAGCCCCGCCCTTCATTTATCATCAGAATGCGACGTGTGACGTATGACTGCAGGAAAGCCCACTGGTACGAAAGACCCATCTCTTGCGGTTATGCTCAAAGGCATATTCCCGACCCAGCAGCCCGCGGCGCCAGCTGCTCATGACGAAGACCAGACGCAAAAAGCATCTGGGGACGAAGTTTCGTCTCGCGATGACGATCTCGACCAATCCAAGGCGCCGACTGCTCCGGCCAGAAAGTTGCGAACCACAAGTGAAACGGCAGCTGCCATCGCCAAGCAGCACGGATTCACCGATCGCGTTGATGGTCGCAAACTTCGCCAGCGCGGCGCACAGCTCAACATCCGCGTCCGTGAAGCAGATCGCCAACGCTATTTTCTTCATATGAAGGAATCGGATTATCCCACCAGTCAGCTTTTCGTCACCGCGCTTCTGGATCTTTGGGAAGAGGCGCAAGCGACCAAGCGGCGACGGCGCACCTCCGAGAACTAACCTCTGGGTTACGCCGCGAGCATTTCCTCGATCTGCCGGCGATGCTCGATCGCGCTTTCGAACCAAGCCTCGACCAGGACTTCGACATCCCTTTTGGCTTGGTCCTCGTCGTCCGCGAGCGCGACGGTCACACCGGCGATAGATCCGGACCATCGGGTATCGCCCGGCACTGCTTCCACAAGCAGTTCGACGCCAAGGTCATGCCGGCGAAAGAAGGCGCCCCGTCGAGTGGACTGCCAAGTATCCGCGGCATAGTCGGCGAAGAGTAGGGCAGGGCGCGCGATGAGCAGACGGTTAGCCTGGTCGAGGCATGTCTGAGAAATCTCCAGAAGGGCACCAACCTTCGCTGATGATGCCCGCACCCGGTTGCATACGGCAGCCACAGCTAGCAGCTCCCGAACGCCGTTTCCGATGGTGGTGAGAAGGGAGAGGCCGAAGCTGTCCTCCTTCCGCTCCATTCGCCTTGCCGCGCCATCGGCGGAGCAGGACGCAAGAAGCAAAAGGTCGGCCGCCGCAGCTGAGAGCCGACGATCGCCCGCGCAATTTTTGAGGCTACGTGCCGAGCGCCTCAACGTCCGGACGGTTTGTCGAATGCTGCCATTGCCCATCGCTATCTCCTTCGAAAAGAGAGATGAGATCGAAATGCGCAGCCTCAATCCGGCGACCCGCAGATACTTTGTAGAGGTCTCTTGCAGCGTGCCGAATTAACTATCGGAGTCGATTCAATACCGTCGGAGCAGACCGTGACCCGCCGCCGCCCAGCCACCTATGGACTTCGTGAAGACCCCACTGAAATATGGCGGTCTTACGTCGCGGAGCTGCGCGCACACTTCAACTCCGACGCCGCCAGGAAGCCGCAGGTCGAAGGCCAGAGACAAACTGAGCCAGCATAAAAAAGGCGCCCACTGGGCGCCTTTTATTTACCGTGCTTTCGCTGTGGTCCGACTTCCGTCCTTCCGTCTCTTGGATTTGGTCGAACCCGGCCTGCCGAGTCCAGATCGTTTCGCCATGTCCGACCTCACCTCCGAATAGTTGGGCGCGACCATCGGATAATCCTTCGGCAAACCCCACTTCTGACGATACGCCTCCGGCGTCATGTTGTAGGTCTGGCGAAGATATCTCTTCAGCATCTTTAGCCGGCGACCGTCTTCGAGACACACCAGGTAATCCGGTTTGATGGACTGCGCGACAGGGACCGCTGGTTGAGGCCCAGACTCAACCACGGAGGTATCCGTCGACGCTTTCGCCGCCAGCGGAGCAGCGGTCTCCCGTCCAAGCGAACCGCTACTCAGCGCATCCCGGATTTGCTTCAAAAGCCCTGGGACGCTTTCAGGGTCAATCTTGCCATTCTCGATTATCGCAACCATTACGTTCCCAGCCGCAATGACTACGGACGCGTCCTCTGTTTGATAGCTGTCTTTCCCCGACATAAAGATCCTCAGTTCTGTTGGCGGCCGGCAGGCCACTCACACGACGATTCAAAGATCGCGCCATCATATCCGGTCAAGTTTTTTGCGTCATCACGGGATAAAGTAGAATTCCGGGACATTTTGGTCTTTCTAAGTCGAGGACAGTCTCAAACCGACACCAAACTGCCAGACTTCGGGACATTTACTGTCGGCGGTCGAAATAGTTCGAAACCCATCAGGGTAAAACGACCATTATTCGTTCCTTGCACTTCGACGGTCTAAGTCCTTTCGACCACATGGCATCGTCGGACCCCAAGTGTCACGAGAACTCACAATCGCCCAGATCATCGTGTCTCTCGCCTCCGTGTGCGATGGCGCCCGTCGTCGTGATCATCGGGGATTCTCGAGAGGGCACGCTCAGACCGGCGCCAGGCTCGCCGCGATGGTTAAGTCGGGCCTCGCCTGGTCTCCAACCGATCTCGAGGCCGCAACTTCGTTGCTATCGGAATACGCCATCCAGGCCGGCAAGCTCCTGTCTCCTCACGACGAATCCAAGGCCCGTAAGCTTGCCGGGCTATTTCGATCCGGTCGGCTAGGCGCGGGTACAGAACTCACCAGTCAGGAAGAAGGTTGCACCTTTATGGTGCTATCCCCTGGCCAACGCTGGGCATATCTTCACTTCGAGGCCAGGACAGAGGAATTCGACGGCATCGTCCGCTATCTCAACAGCCTCAAGAACACCGCGCATGGTGACCGTCCGACCAGAGTGAAGCTGTCCGACCCGCTGTCATTTAACGTGAGCGGCCGTTCGCGACGGGGACGGCGATGGGAAATCAGCCTCAACGGAACGACCCAGCCGTACATCGCGGATATGGGCAAGAAATTCTCGATCGCAATCGACCCCGCTATCCTGCGCCGTCTGGACCTCGAACATGACGATCTGCTGCGGTCGGCGCGCGCTGCGTTTCTTCGTCAGCAGCCCACAGAGCGCGGAGATCGCTGGTACGCCGTGTTCGATCTCGACGCGAAGGATGCGGCATTCTCCGACGAGATGAAAACCAGGCTGCATGGGCAGTTCACATGCGACAAGCAGGACGACTGGAACTGGGCGGTGCCGCTCACGCGCCGAACGCTCCCTGAGATCTCGAATATCATCAGCAAATTTCGGTTCTCGACCGACAGGCGCCTTCAGAATTTTCTGGCATCGGTGCAGTCCGACAACGCCCCCAAAAGGTAGTTCGCATGAGAAAGACCGAGACCTCCGTCTTCACAAAGAAGGACCTATCGCAGCTCTGCCGAATTGCCGCGAGGACCCTGCGCACCGCCGTCGACGGTGACCTGCCGGAGGCAGCTTCGCTGAACAGCCGCGAAGAGAAGCTGAACAACGAACTGTTGATGGACATCTCGCCCTCCGATCGCAAGCGCGTGGAGGGCGAGCTTGCCCGCGTCAACGCTGCTATCGCCAATCTGAAGGCCCAATGGCACACGATGAGTGAGCTGCGCGACCGCGTACTCCGGATCGCGCAGCTGTTCTCTGGAACAAAGAGGGCGCCGGACATTCTTCAGGGCAGGCTGAACGGACTTCGCTCACGCTTCGAACTCATCAACAGCGGGAGCGGACTTCCGGACAGCGCGGCAGTGACCGAGGCGCTCGAGGCCCTGTGTCTCCTCGCCCATGACTGGATGACCGCCGAAGCGATCGTCGCCGCCGCAGAGACGCATGCCAAATCGGTGCGTGAAAGAGCGGCGAACCTCCCGTACGAGGATCGCATATATCTGATCGGCAACTCTCGGCAACTCAAACAGGCCGTGCGCGTACACAAGGCGCCGGTGGACGAGCGGGGAAGGCCATACATTTCCGCTGAAATGTACAAACCCGAACTAGAGCCGATGCTTCCGATTATTTATCAACGCCGCAAGGTCTCAATCGATTTCTCGACACACCCGCGCAACGCCGCCGGCGCAAATATCCACGGCATCTTCACCCCAGAAAGTTGGGACAAGGTATCTGGAGCCGTCATCGACCGAGCGAATGGCTGCGAATATTGCGGCCGTCGCGGTACGTATGGAGTGACGTCGATTGTGCCATATCCGCCAAGCAACAAGCGCCTCGATGCTCACGAGATGATGAAATTCCGACTGGACGGCGGCGACCATCGGATCGGCGTGGTGACCCTCGAAAGTATTCGCAGCCTATGCCCTTTCTGCCACTACCAGCACCACGTGGACAAGGCCGCCTATGACGCCCGGCAGCGCGGCGAGTCTCCCGAGGTACTCCTCGCGCTCCTGCAGGCCCGCAACATGGGCATCAACGGCCAGGGGATCGAGGAATACGAGCAGGAACGAGCCGCTGGCATCGCCCGCAATCGAGAGTTCGAAGGCAGCGTTGACCATGTGATCCTCGATCTCACGATTCTAGCTCACGATCCGAACCACAAGGACTTCGTTTTCACCCTGAGGGCAGACGCGGATCCCACATGGGTCGACAGAGTTGCCGGCGTAAGCGTGCGCGACCACGCCGGCGTCGTGCACGAGGCGAGAACGGTCGACGATCTGATCGAGAAGATGCAGAACGAGATGCTCCAGCAGCGAATCCGCTGAGACCTATTTGCCCGGTTTTGTCAGGTTGGCGGATAAGGTCGGATCGCTTGTGATGACAGCGGCCTCCAGCGCCGTGACGCGCGCGGTCAGAACGGCCACTTCCTTCTTCAACGCTGCTTCGGAATTCGAGGTCCGCGTAAGGGTCTCGATCTCGTGTTTCTGCTCGGCCACCTCTGACGACAAGGTCGCAATCTGCGACCGAGTATCATCACCCTTGTCACCGATATCGCCTGAAGGGGAGGGCGAAGCGACGGACGTCGCCAGCGTCGGCGCAACGGACGAGATCGATGGCGCCGGTGTGTTCGACCGGACGGCGAGCTGACTACCAATGCCCGCGCCGATCACGAGTAGAGCCGCGGCCGCTCCGATGACGCCAATGATCGTTTGACGACCAAACTTTGACGGACTCTCATCTCGGCTGAATCGACCTACTGCCGTTTTTGCACTCATTCAATTCCCCAATCATGTCCCGCAGCCGACTTGCGATAGTTACAATTCGCCGGCCGCTATAACTCAGATATGCTTGTCACTCTACAGCATACCTCGGTATTACTGCCAGTAATATTAGCTTGTTTTCTGTAGTCGCAAGTGTATAGCATAGATTCATGACGAAACCCGACAACACAGACCACGGTTACACCGTCCTGGCTTCTCGCCTGGAAACGGCGGCGCGCACCCTTCAATCGCACCCGAAATTTGCGCGGTCTGGCTTCATCGATGACCTTCTCAAGGCGATCACCATCCTTAAGCGGTTCGCGACGCGATCCCCGAGTCCCATTGCTCAGCGAACCGGGAGCACGGCATTCGATATGACGGACATCGAAAAGCGGCACCGACCATCGGTCGTCAACAAGCGACTCGATCTCGCAATTCCGCCGAAATCGAAATCAGGCATCGGGCTGCTTGGTGTCGTCGCAATCCTGGTGGCGATGGTGTGCTTATTCGTTGCCGGAGCCGCGGCTTTCCAGCGACTTATGCCGTCCCCGCATCGACAAGCGCCCGTTGAGACGCCCGCCGAGGCGCCAATTTCCCTGCAATGATCTAGAACGGAATGTGTGAGTCCAGATCGTCTGGACCGCTTGGCAAATCACGCCGCGCCTGGCCGCGACCGTTGTCGGTTGCCACCTCCACGCTACTCCGATCGAGGCGGCCCTGCTGGGATAGCTTCCCAAAGGGGCTTCTGCCTTCAGCCCCCGGGCCGCTGATCGGTGCCGGCTTTGAGCCGCCGGCCGCAGACGGCGCGGCCGTCGGACTCCGCGTGAACGAGGGTGCGATTGGTTTTCGTTCCGCTGTGGATTTCGTCGCGACAGGTTCAGACGACGCAACAGCGACGGGCGAAGCGGAAGGTTTGGATGCCGGCGGTTGCTTGGCACCGAATGCTGCGAACGGCGGCGGCTTGAGCCCACCGGTGGTCGATGGTTGTGAGGAAGCCAGAGCCTGCGTCTGCACGCTGCCGCTCGCTTCGGGAAGACCAGCCGCGACGGACGCAGCCGGCGCCGGTCGGTCAAGCAGGGCGATCGAACCGTGGCTCGGGCTCACCAGGACCTTGGCGCGGCCATCCACAACGGCCAGTGCCCCCATTACCTTCGCGATGACTCCCACCTCGATGTCGAGATCAGCGATCTGCCGAGCGGGGAGGGCAACGCAATGGTGGCTGGCGATTCCGTCCGAGAACGTCTCGATCGCGACTTCCCCGAGCGCAGGATCGACAGCTGACACGCGGCCAATGATGATGGCTTCTGCAACAGTAAACATTTCGCTTCCTCTGTAAGTCTCAGAAGAACTGCGCGCGCACGCCGGAATTTCAACCTATCGATGGCCGAGCTTCGCGTTTCGAGCCAGCTCCGACCGCCTTGCCGAATAGTTCGGGGCGACCATGGGGTAATCTTCGCCCAAACCCCATTTTGCCCGATACTGGTCCGGCGTCAGACCGAACCGTTGGCGGAGGTGGCGCTTCAGCGAGCGGAAGTGTTTGCCGTCCTCGAGACACACCAGGTAATCCGGCGTAATCGAATTGGCCACATCTTTCGGGGGCAGGCGGGTCGGGCCAGCCTGCTGGCCGGACGTCTCCGCCAGCGTGGAATGAACCTTCCGGATGAGTTCCGGCAGCTCCTCGGCGGCGAGATTATTTCGCGTCAGAAAAGCGGCCACGATCTGACCAGTTGCTTGAGTAACGGAGTGGTCTTCGGAAATGTTCGCGAGCTTCGACTGCATTTATTCCATGTCCTGCGCTATACTTGGTCTTGAACCTGAATAAATACGGCTTTCTCATTGTTCCCACAAGTCTTCCGTGTGTTTCACGGTGAAAGGCTTGGAGCGAGAACCTTCTCTTTACCATTACGCTGATTGTAATACTTGAGTGCCCCTTCGACTTGGCGAATGATTTCTTCGTCGCCCATGCCCGGCGCGTTCAAAATTACCCCATCGACGACCGATTTGTCGAAGCTGTCGAAATGGAAGTGCACATCCCGCCCCGGCGACCGCACCTCCAGAACTATGCCTCCTCGCTCGCGATAGAAGACCGGCTGCCGCCCCCGAACTGAGGCGAAGGAGAAACACCGGCGAGCTTCTGGATCAAGCCGCGCAATGTGTCGCATGGCTTGCTCGGGGAAGAAGAACTCCCCATGTTTGGCCTCTAACAAGCAACCGAGTTCCCCCATTAGTTCGCGCACGGTTGAGATCGCGCCGCAAACCTCGACGCTGGTGCGCTTACCGCTCTGAGTGGAAACCATGTCCCATGTGAGTCCATACAGCGACATTGCAGCCCTCCGCAATGGAGCGCTGTCGTCGATCGGGGTGACGCCAAAATGGCGATAAAGAAGCTCCTGGACTGTTGTCTTGCCCGCCTCTGGAGCACCACAAATGGCAAATAATGGCGGCAAATACATCACAACTCCCCGGCAAAGTACGGCCCCAGAAAGCTTGAAGACTCTGCAAACCACAAATTGACAGTGTATGAGCGGCCGTTCCCGTAACCGCTTCTTTATGCTTGACCTGCAAATCTTCTTGGGGTTGCTGAAATAGTTTTTTTCGAGCTGATCTGTCTGGCAGTCGCTGCTTGGACCGATTTTGAGGTTTGTAATGCTTTCGGAGATCTCGCACATCGAATTCAGGGCCGCCATGAAGGCATGTGACCTGATGCAGAAAGACGTCGCAAAGATGGCCGGCCGAACGATCAGCATGGTCAGCAATTGGGCCACCGGGAGATGCCCGATTCCTCAATACATGGCCACGGTCTTCATTCTCGCCAACCCGGAAGACGCGCGTCATAATCTTCGGGACTTCGGCGGCGACGCGTTTGCCGCCAGCTTTCTGTTCGAATGGTACGAGGTGCTCGGCCTGGAGCCGACGGCGACCCTCGACGAGGCGAAAGCGGCGCGCAATGCACTCGCCAAGCTCTATCACCCGGATTCCAAGCAATCGAACTTCGCAAACCACCGGATCATGGCTCGCATATCTGCGGCGTTCCAGGAAGCGAAAACCATGCTCGAAGAACAACCTCAGCCGGCGGAGCGGCGCGAGCAAAAGGGCCGCAGAGGGCCGAGGTCAACCAGCGCAGCAGCCTAAATCGAAACGCTCTGCATTTTCTCTTCGGACGCTGACAACACGATTTCGCCAGCCCGCAACTTTTTGTGCAGCTCGATATTGAGGTTTGCCCGCGCGTCGATTGGCATCAACGGATTCTCTTTGATCGCTGATGTGAACTGGACAGCAATCTCAGCGTAACCCAAACCCTCGCGGGTCGGCACGAGCTGCCCGTGATCGTCTCGAGTCAAGAGCCCCTTCTCCTCGAGTTGCCTGAGCACCGGCGCTGAGATGAAGACGGGCGTTTCCTGCACATGCGCCAACCACGTCATGTGCAGGGTCGAGAGCCAAATGAACTTCTTGCCGGACATTTCCTGCACCCGCTCCAGTGAACCGAGGGCGACAGAATCCCCGGAGCGTGTGCAAGGAACCAGATTAGGACGCCGGGTTTGGCTCGCCGACTTCCTGGCCAAGCGGTTCGTCTGCCGGCTTACGATCGTACCAGCTATTCACCGGAGAGAACGAGGTGCCGAATGCAACCTTCTTTCCGGCTGGCGCCTTTGACGGCGGCGCTGGTTCTTCAATCGGATCTTCGGCCGACAGTGGAGAGAGATCAGCAGTTTCCGTGGAGAGCTCTGCTTCCGATACGGATTCACGCACCTCGGGAAGAGGCGAGTTCGCCGGGAAGACGCGAAGATCGGGAGTCTCCTTCCTGGTCTTCTTGAGCCATCCACTGATGCGCTGCTCTCTGGCCCACCGACGTGCCAACGAAGCGGATGGTTCGTATCCAACCACTTCAATGCCTCGCCTCTGAGCTTCCAGCCAGCATTGCGCGACCAACTTGTCGTTGCCTTCCAGACGTAGCGCACCTCCCCAGTCTTCGGCGCTCTTATCCAGAATGGCCGAGATCGCTCTCCGGCCGCCCCTCCCGAAGAGCTCAAGGGAATTGCCGCTATCACGGAGCGTCGATCCCCCGCCCAGGCGAATCCAAACCGAGCCGTCCTCGGTCCAGGTTCGGCGATAACCGCGCGCCCACCACCGTTCTTCAACGGATTTGGCGCCGAGCGACGCACCCGCTCCGGATGCGTCGCTCGAGGCTTGTGTATTCACGGCTTCGTTCGCCTGCGGTGCCCCCGTCCACGGCGAATCTTTGCCCTTCCTGGCGGCAGCAACACGGCGTTGGACTTCGATCGCCTCCGGCCGGTCGCCCCATGGGAAAAACAACTCGGCGGCGAGCGAGGCAAATTTCCTCGCGTGCCCTTCTTCCTTTGTCAGATAGAGCTTTTGGTCCGTGG
>CAISYL010000222.1 GCA_903889655.1 uncultured Alphaproteobacteria bacterium
CATCGAGAAGGTCGCCTTCATCACCGAACCCGATCGCGGGCAGCAGTAACACGTATCAGTTGAAGGAGACTCCGCGATGGCAATGAATGTCGGAGAGGGTGGCGGCGAAGACGAGCCGATGATGGAGATCAACACGACGCCGTTGATCGACGTGATGCTGGTGCTGCTCGTGATGCTGATCATCACCATCCCGCTGCAGACCCAGGCGGTGAAGCTCGACATGCCGCGCAACGTGGCGACGCCGCCCCAGGAAAAGCCCGTGGTCGTCGATCTCGAGCTCGACTTCGACGGCACGGTATTCTGGAACGGCGTCGCGGTGCCCAACACAGGCCTCCTCGACGAGTACCTCAAGGCCGCCGCCGCTCAGAACCCCCAGCCGGAAATCCACCTCAAGCCCAACCGCCTCGTCAAATACGACTACGTCGCCAAGGTCCTCGCCGCCGCCCAGCGCCTCGGCGTCACACGCATCGGCTTCGTCGGCAACGAACAATATATGGACTGACAACGGCTTCGGTCTTCCATTGAGGGGCCGAAACCGGACATGATGAGCCGGCGGGGAAAAGCTTTTCCCCGTAATGGCACAGTGGCGTGAGGCTGGAGAGAGCGATGCGAGAGAGCCGAATGAAAAGCTTATTGATGACGACCGCGCTGGCGGGGCTATTGGCGCTGGCGCCCCTCGCCGTTCCCTCGGCGGCGGACCTTCCGGGGGCCGCGGCGGAGGCCGCCGAGGCAGCCGTTGGCCCGGCCGTCGGGAAACCCTTGAAGGAAGCGCAGGATCTTGCCAAGGCCGGCAGCTATGCGGCGGCCCTGAAGAAGGTGAAGGAAGCGAACGCGCTCTCCGGCAAGACGCCTTACGAGAGCTTCGTCATCGACGAGTTCTCGACCTTCATCAATGTGAAGCTGAAGGATTACGGCGCTGCCGCGCAGTCGGCGGAAGCCGCCCTCAATACCGGGCAGGCGCCGGCGAAGGAACGCCCGCAGCGACTGAAGACGCTGGTACAGCTCAATTACTCGGTGAAGAACTACGGCAAGGCGATCGCCTTCGCAAAACAGTACCGGCAGGAAGCAGGCACCGACGCCGATATCGAACAACTGGTGGTGCAGGCCTATTACCAGCAGGGCGACTATGCCAATGCGAAGGCGGCGGCGAAGGCGCTGGCGGCCTCCGGCAAGAAGCCCGATGAGACGGTGCTGCAGATATGGCTTTCCTCGGCCTTCAAGCAGGGCGACACCAAGGGCCAGCGCGAGGCGCTGACGGCCCTGGTCGAAACCTATCCCTCGCCCGCCTACAAGAGCGACCTGATGAATCTGGTGCTCGCCGATCTCGGGCATTCGGACCGGATGAGTTTCGAGGCGATGCGCTTGAAGCTCGCGGCCGGTACGCTGAAGAGCTCGGATGAATATATCGAGATGGCGCAGCTCGCCATCCAGCTCGGCCTGCCCGGCGAGGCAGAAAGCGTGATGGCGAAGGGCAGCGCCAACGGCGTGCTCGGCGGCAAGAACAAGAGCCGCGAGCAGCGCCTCGAGACGATGGCGAAACAACAGGCGGCCCAGGACGAGGCGACGCTGGCCTCGACCGCCGGCACGCCCAAGGCGAAGGCCGCTCTTGCCGAGGCCTATGCCTCCTATGGCAAGACCGACAAGGCGATCGCGCTCTACAAGGAGGCGCTCGGTTCTTCTTTCGCCGAGGCCGACCTTGCGCGCCTTCATCTCGGCCAGGCCTGGCTCGCCAAAGGCGATACCGCCTCAGCCCGCAAGGCCTTCTCGTCGGTCAAGGATCCCAAGCTCGCAGGCCTTGCCCAGCTCTGGATCACGATCGGCAAATAACCGTATACGGAGCTCTGCGGCGACTTCGTTGCTGCACTGCAAGAATCCTATACATCGTCAAGGGCGGCTCCGCATCGGAGCCGCCTTTTGCGTCTCGGGCCGATTCGAGTCTCTCCGTTCGATGTGCCCACCGCGCCACATTGCGCCAAGTTTTGTCGCCGCTTCAATTTTCACGCACCGGTGACGCGGCGTCAGCCGGCCCCGCCGGCTCTTCTATAAAAAACCAGTCTTGACTGCTTGTATCTTGCGCTCCTAGGCTTTCCCGAAGCGCCAAGCCCAGGGAGGGGCGCGCGTCATGGCACCGGCTTCATCGCCGGACCGGGGGAGGTAATAATGAAGTCGATCCTGTTGATCGGCGCAGCAATCGCTGCGCTCGGAGCTGGAAACATGTCCGCGATGGCGGACGAACCGGAGGCCGCGCAAAAGCCGGTTCAGGTGGCGGACGCCGCAACTCCTGCAGGGACACCGCCCGCAAAGGACACGGGCGGCGTCAAGGAAATCGTCGTCACCGCGCAGAAGCGCTCCGAAAACATCCAGAAGGTCCCCGTCGCCATCACCGCAGTTACCGGAGAGCAACTGCAGGATCTGCATCTCACTGACCCGACCCAGCTCAAATACGCCGCACCGAGCGTGCAATTCACGCAGGCAAATTCCGCGCGCACTGAGGGATTCACGGTGCGCGGAATCGGCACTTTCTCCTTTGCGCCAGGTATCGAGCAGAGCGTTGCAACCGTTATCGACGGTGTGGTGATCGGGCGGACCGGAGCGGGCCTCACCGATTTCGCCGACGTTTCGCGTGTCGAAGTTCTGCGCGGACCGCAGGGCATGCTGTTCGGTAAGAACGCTTCGGCAGGACTTGTCCAGATCATTACCAATCAGCCGGAACTGGGCGAATATAGCGGCAACGCTCACGCCTCATACGGCTCGTATAACGAGCGGCATCTCCAGGGCACGGTCAATGTTCCGGTAACGGATGATTCTGCACTGCGTCTGACCGGGTTTGAATCCTATCACGATGGCACCGTGCATAATAAGTTTAATGATGAATATCTGAACGACCAGCACGACTACGGAATGAAGGGCAAGTATCTCTGGAAGCCGACCAACGATTTCAGCCTCTACGCGATTGCCGATTGGTCTCATTCCCACGCCAATTGCTGCGTCTGGACGCAACGGGAAGATACGCCGAGCCTCGCCAACTATCTCTATCTCGCCAATCTCGCGGCGGGCATCACGCCGGGACCGAATAACTCCGAAGTCTCGCTGGACGGCGCGAATTTCACCAAGTCGACGAATGCGGGCGGCTCCATCGAGATGAACTGGACGCCGGGTGAGTTCACGTTCACTTCGATCACCGCTTACCGGATGTGGAAGACGCAGGATCAACTCGACGTCGACGGCACGTCGATGAACTTGATGAACGACAATGGCGGCTATCAGAATCAGGAACAGTTCTCCCAGGAACTTCGCCTGACGTCGCCAGCCGGGAGAACGCTGGAATACGTGGCGGGCCTCTACTACTGGCACCAGTCGGTGAAGGGCGGCGACCACGAGACTGGCGACTCGGGCGTGCTAATCGGTCTGCCGGGCATTTCGGTCGTGCCAGGCGTCGATCATATCGACGATACCGTCCTTACATCGCAGAAGGTGGACACCGACAGCTATGCGGCCTTTGGTCAGGGTACGATCCATGTTACGGACGGCCTTCGCTTGATCGCAGGCGCCCGCGTGACGCGTGATGAACTGGACCTGTCCTATGCCAGGGATTCCTACGGCACATACTATCTCAGCGGCGGCGGAACCATGACGGGCCCGTCGACGGGCTTTGGTGCTTTCCTTCTTGGCGGCACGACTCCCCTAGTCTATGTCGCGCCCTATGCGTTTTCAGCGAAATATTCGACGAACAATCTTTCCTGGAAGTTCGGCGCGCAGTATGATTTCACATCCGCTATCATGGGTTATGCGACAGTTGCTCGCGGCTACAAGGGACCGGGCATTGCAGCATTGAACTACTACAATCCCGCAAACGATACCGCTATCGTGAAGCCGGAAATTCCAACCAGCTTCGAGATCGGATTGAAGAATGCCTTCTTCAATCGCAAGCTCATCGTCAACGCCGCTATCTTCCAGTCGACCTACAAGGACTTCCAGGCTCAGATCAATGACGGCATCACGCCGCCTGTCGGTTCGCAGGTCATCAATGCTTCCAAGCTGAAGACCCAGGGCGTGGAACTCGACTTCATGGCGAGACCCTTTGAAGGGTTGAGTCTGTCGGGCTCGGGCTCTTATGTGGATGCCTATTTCGGCGACAACTGCAACTGCGCGAGCGATCCGACCAAGGATCCGTCGGGCAAGATGCTGCCGGGTACGCCTCGCTGGAGTTATGCCACTTCGGCCATGTATCAACATCCGGTTTTCGACGCCTTGACCGGATTCATAGGTGTGAACTGGTACTGGCAGAGCTCAGTGCCTTACGGCACCGATCCGGACCCGGCGATCTATTCCAAGCTTAAGGTCGGGTCTTACGGAATTCTGGGCGGCACGCTGGGGATTGGACCGGACGATGGTTCTTGGCGCCTTGCACTTTATGGCCGCAATCTCCTGGACAAGAGATTCAATGCGCCGTTCGCGACTCTTATCCCGTCGCTGCTGGCGGGGGCGGGGAATGCTACACCCGGCTATAGCCAGTTCACGCCTTATGAAGCCTATCGTACGGTTGGCGTCGGTCTGGATGTGAGTTTCTGAGAGGGATGGCGGGCGCATCGCGCCCGCCCTCGCCATTGTTTGTGTAACCTCCGTTTCCTCCCGGGGGCGTTGACTAGGGGTCTGGCGGTCCGATGGACGGCCAGACCCTCTTCTGCATGAGCAACCGAATCGTCAAGCGATGGAGATGCGTGTGGCCACCGCCACCGGAAAGCCGCGGCGTACACAGGCGGAACGGAGTACCGGGACGCGATCGAAGATCATTCTGGCGACGATCGACTGCCTCTGCCGGCTGGGTTCGCCCGCGACATCGGTTCTGCTCGTTGCGGAACGTGCGGGCGTGAGCCGTGGCGCCATGATGCATCATTTTCCGACGCGGACCGATTTGATGCTGGCGGTGATGCGCCATGTTTTCGAGGACCATCTGGACCATTACAGGCGCGTGCTTGGTCCGATAAAGGATCCGATGGAGCGCTTCGTGCGCGTCGCCGACGAAGCGTGGGAGCTTCACTGTCAGCCGGGCGCGATCGCCGCGATGGAGATCACGCTGGCGACGCGGAGCGACCCGCAGCTTGCAAAGGCGTTGGCACCCCTCAGCGAGGAAATCGAGAGACATTCGCGCGAAGGACACTGGGAAATCGCCGAAGCGGCGGGCTTCACCAATCGGGACGAAGTGGAGGCGCGGCGGCGCCTTTTCATCGCCGCCGCGCGTTCCCTCGCGATCGATCTCGCACTTGAGCGGGATCCGGCCGGACCGCGTGCCGCGCTCGCATTGTTGAAGCGGCATGCGACCGACCTGATGACCAATATGCAAACAGGCGCCGCTTCCG
>CAISYL010000223.1 GCA_903889655.1 uncultured Alphaproteobacteria bacterium
CGGCCCAGCTTGAAAGACTTGCCGGCGTGGATTTCCCCGTCACCCGTTCGCTCGATGAGCTTCATCATCCGAGCGGCCCCTTTAGGCTTGTAGCGCAAAATCTCCCTGAGGACTTTCACAGGGCTCTCGGCCGGACCACCGATCTCCACTTCATATCGGTAGCCACATTGCTCGGCGTCAGCACCGTAGTTCGGCTCCGAAATGTCCTCGGGATTATTCGGGCCAGCAAACTCCACGGCCAATTTGGTCGGCGCACCCCTCATCTCGGAACCGTTGAAGCGAAGGAAGGGCATCGCGCTTCCAGCCGGGCGCGAGAAACTGTTCGCCACGAAATCGCACACAAACCAGAGGGCGCGAAGAAACGTCGTCTTGCCGGCGGCATTCGCACCGTAGATCGCAACCACTTTCGGCGCGTAGATGTCCGCACCCTTCCAAACCGGCTCGAGGTGCTGGTCGTCGTCGCCACGCACCCGGGTCCCCAGGTCGATAACCTGCAGATCCCGGACAGAATAGAAGTTGGCGACCTCAAGACGATAAAACATGCAAAAAGCCTCCTTGCCCACTTCATATAATGGCTTATGGAGCGGTATCCAACTGTTTTTTGTCGCAGTTGCCTTTTCATGCGATTGCCATCTGTCTTCGGTCACCGAGTACGGCGCCCCTGACTTGACCACACTCTCCGTCATGGAAGGCGGGATAGCCTGGTGCCACACCAACGCGACCAGTGGCCCGGCAGGCGCGCTTCCTGTGTTCGCGTTCTCTGCCGACCGATCTCGGTAAGTCTATGTCCCATCGGCCTTTTCCGATTTGTCGCGTGTGTGGCATGGGGTCTCGGAAAACTGTCTTCTTTCAATAGGTTATCCGGGGACTTCTCTTTGGAGGCAGACCTCATAACGCTTTACGAACTTGACGAAGTTGTCGATATTCACTAAATCCTTCAACCTCATTCGAGGTATCGACCATGGTTGCTTCAAGATCCGCAGTGAGCGTTCGCCGTACGACGGGAAAGCGCAATCGTCCGCGCGCCAAGGCGCCTGAATCAACTCTTGTTGTCGGCCTGAAGGACGGTCCGTCAAAGAGGCGCGTATTCTTGGAAGTGAAGATGTCCGACGCTGCATCCTTCGCATTTGCCGACAGTCCGAAAGGATTCAAGGTGCTCCTGAAAGAGCGAATGAAGGTGCTCCTGCAAGGTTACGGCAACGCGATTGACAAGAGCCGCGCAGAGGGCCAGCGAGTGAGCTTCCGGGTCGACGTCGATCCCGAGGGCGGGACTGCGGTGACGCCGATAGCCGACGATGTCGTGCTTCCCCCTCGTTCCGACAATCTGGAGTCCGCGCTGACTGCGGCACGCGAGCGCGGCCGCCTCCGGGCCGCCGACATCTTGAGTCACGAAGATATGTTGAGCGCCGAGGAATTCGCAAAGTTGCTCGGGACGACACGCGTGACAGTGAACACGAAGCGGCGTACCGGTCAGGTCCTCGGGCTCGACGGCGCGAAGCGCGGCTTTCGATTTCCGAACTGGCAGCTCAACGCTGAGGGCAAGCCCTATGCCGAACTGGCGTCGTTGCATGAATTGCTGGGTGGACCTTGGGCCGTCTATCGCTTTCTGGTGCAGCGGCACGGAGAACTCAATGGGATGACAGGACGGGAGGCTCTGGAACGCGGAAAGGTGAAGTCCGCGCTTAAGGCCGCCGAGAGCGTCGGAAGAGATTTTTCCTAAATGCGAATTCCGCCACCCAAGGGGTTTGCGAACGCGAAGCTTCGAATTCATCAAATACAGGTTGGAGAGCAGTTCGGCCGAGTTTACCTCGCCCGGCACTCGGACCCACTCGGCTTTGGCAAGACGCCGAGCCGATTCAGCGATCCAAGCCGTCGCGTCGACCGCAACCGTTTCGGTGTTCTCTATCTCGGCCAAACCGTGAAGGTCTGTTTTCTCGAAGCCGTTCTTCGAGATCGCCATGACGGCGAATTCGGCGACCTGCCGATTGGAGAGGATGAACTGACCAGTCGCCACTACGCGGTGATCAAGACAAACTCTCCGATCAGAATGGTGGACCTGCGTAGCGGCAGCGCCGTCGCCATGGGCGTTCCGACGGATGTCGCTAAGGCAGCCAGTCATTCCTTGGCGCGAAAATGGTCCGCCGCCTTCCACGATCATCCTGATCAGCCGGACGGGATTATCTATCCGTCCCGCTTGAATGGACATACAAACTTGGCCGTCTACGATCGCGCTGTGGGAATGCTGACGGCAGTCGCGACCATGAGTCTGCTGGAGGCGCCCGGACTTCCGGAGGTGTTGAACGATTTGAGAGTCAGCCTTGCTTAGTCCGGCGAGCTAAATCTTCTCGACGCGTTGACATCCTCTCCGCACGAATGCGGAGCTTCCGGTGAGCCGCGTCATGCGAAAGCCCCTCCCGGTTGCCCGAGAGGGGGGTTCAAAACTCAATCATCGAGACCTCCAGAAGTGGGAGGAAGTCAGTGGCCGCCGACCCAAAGAGCCGACATGTAAACCGAAACCGGAAGCCATATGAACGCGCAGAAGCATATCGCGATCAAAAGCGCATTCTTCGATATTCGAGCTCCTCGAGAGGTCTTCTCGTAGCGTTTCAGAAACACGCCGAGCCATATCGCGACCACAAGGACGACCAGCATGATCACGCCCCAAAGATCCGAGTGAAGCATCAGCTTTGCCGGAGCAGCAAAGAATGAGACCAGAAGATCAACCATCAAAACACCATTAATCTATTGCGCCGTTGCACGCGGATGCGGCAGTAGATCGCCCGAGCGCAGATACTCCGCCGCCGAGCCGAGACGGCGGCGCCGAATTTGCCAGTTCGCGAGCCCGTGCTTGAGCGCCAGCATGGGCAGCGTCACCGTCATCACGAGCTTGAAGACGACGAGCGGCCCGCTCGTGAACCAGCTCATGCCGACTGCGCCGAAGGATGAATGCGGCGCGAACGAAGCGATGGTGAAGCCGATCCAAAGGATCGCGATCACCAAATAGGTCCAGAACGCCGCGTTCGTTTCCCGAAGCCGGGCCTGCAGGCTCTCTTCCGTGTGACCGAAAAAGCGGACCGCGCGCCGGAAGCGCACGGCGTCGTCGGAGGCGGGATCGGAAATGGGCGCCTGCTCGGGAGATGTTCCGAAAGCCTTCACGAGCCCGCCGAGGTCACGCGATACCGGCTTGAGATAGCCGATCGTGCTGCGTGTCACCGTTCCCCAGGCGTCGGCCGCCGTCAGGAAGGAGATCGCACGGCCGGTTCGTTTCCAGGCTGACATTTCAGGGATGCTCCTCTCGAGTGGTTCGCTGAGCGATACTTGCGCTGCTCTTGGCCCAAGACAAGTAAAAAACATGCGTGGGCGGCCGAATGGGCAGTCTGAGGTGTCGAAACTTGCAATAGTTATAAGTGTGTTCACTTTAATCGGTCGAAATACTATGCCGGGGCGCGAAATAGCGGCGTCTTTCACTTGCGCCTGTCTTGCATCGCTGTACTGTAGTTTAAAGACACGTTTTGTTCCCGAGAGGACCTCGTCATGGCGGATGATAGTGCGGCGATCGCAATGCTTAATTCAGTGCCGAGTACCGATATCGCGCAAGGGCTCATCAACTCGCTTTTGTCGACGGACAGTCAGTCCGCGCTGATGACGGCGCTCTCGACCTTCAGCACGAACATGCTGGCCATCGCATCGATGATGCTCGCCTGGCACACGCTGGTCGGCATTGTCGCGACGGCCAAGGAGGGCCGGCTTCTCGGCTCCAAATGGCATGTGATCTGGGCGCCGATCAGAGTCTCCCTCGGCATCGCCCTCCTCGTTCCCGCATTCAACGGCGCGACGGCCGGCCAGCTGCTGGTCAAAGAAATCGCATCGCTGTCGAACGCCATGGCGACGACGGTATGGCAAGCCTACGCCACCTCGTTGACCGATAGCCCGTCGAACACGCCGCCCATCCAGGACGCCGGCGGCAAGAAGCTCGCGGTCGCCGCCCTCCGCAAGGAGTTTTGTGTCTCCGCACTTCAGGCAATCTCCGCCGACTCCGGCGGCGCCAATCTCGTGCCGACGAATATCTCGACGGAGATGACGGAATCCGGACGGCATCTCGTTCAGTGGCCTTCGTCCGCGACCACCGAAAGCGGAACGCTGAATTCGGCGGCCGTATTCGACTTCGGTTACTCCTGCGGCAAGATCTCGGTCCCGCTCAAGGCGGCGCAGTCGGACAATGCCGGCGCGCAGGCCTGGCAGCAGGCTCAGGTCCAGAACGTGGTGCAGCTTCTGAGCGGCATCGCATCGGCCCATCTGGCAACGGACTATGTCAACGCCAAGCTGCCTGGTTCGACCACGAAACCGCCGGCCGCAGAGACGATTCAATCGACAGTCGAATCCCTCGCGAAACAATACGACGATGCCCAGCGCTCGGCCGCCGAGACTTATGTCAAGCAGCTCTATGGCACGGCATCCGCCGATCTCCAGAAGTCGATCAAGGCAGAGGGCTGGGTCAGCGCTGGCGTTTACTGGCGCACCCTGACGGAGTACGCCAAGAGCTACATGGACGCCGTCATCGGCGGCGCCTCGGTCGGCGACGGCGACACGTCGAAGCTCGGCATGGATGTCGGCCAGGACTACGCCGCGATGTCCAAGGACTTCTATGGCGTCGTCGATCACGTGTTTCCGGATCCCGCCACTCCCGATATCCACGCCGTGTCATCTGCCATGGATAAGGCGAGCACGGCGTCGGAGGCAAATGCGTCGGGGAGCACTCTCTGGGATACGGCGATCGGATATTTCACCTCGGCTATTTACACGGCGACGAACGGATTTTCTGGAACCGTGTTGAAGTCCTCCGCCGATCCGATCGGTGATCTGATCACCTATGGGCATGCTCTGACGTTGACTGCGTCAGTTATAGTCGCATCGGTTGTCGGGGCCGCCGTGATGACGACGAATGGCTTGGCAAGCCTGGTGGGCGGCTCCGGTGCGTTTCAAGTTGTTGCCCATTATGGCTTTCTGTCTTCGGAGATCATCGGGGGTTTCGGCATATTCTACGCCTACGTAATCCCGATGATGCCCTTCTACTACATCATTATGCTGCTCGTCGGCTGGATGGTGATGATCGTCGAGTCCATCATTGCCGTTATCATCTGGGCGTTCCTCTTCGTGCGGATGGACGGCGACGAGATGATCGATAACCCGCAGCGTCAGGGCGTCCTCATTCTCTTCAACCTGCTCCTGCGGCCGACCCTCGGCGTGCTCGCCCTCGCCCTCGCGATGACGGTGCTGCCGCTGATCCTCAATGTCGTGAACCGCCTGGTCATCCCGGCGTTCTTCGCCGCCCAGGGCGCGAGCCTCGTGGCGCTGGTCGGCGCCATCGCATCGATCGCAATCGCAGCTTACATTCACTATCAGCTCATTTCCCGAACCTTGAGCCTGATCACGGACCTGCCCGACCGCATCGCGCGCTGGTTCGGCCTGCCCGGCGAGGGATTGGGCGAAACGCACCATGCCGGCCAGGCGGCGGCGGCCTTCACCGGAGCGGCCCTGGGCTCGGGCCGGCACGCCTCCGATGCCGCCCGGAATCTGGGAAACCTAGGGAATGGCCCCCGCTCCTCCCAAGAGTCGACACCCGATCTGACGGCCTCCGATCCGTCGGCACCAAAAGGCGACGGAGGTGATCAGCCGTCCGCTGGCGGGGCATCGGCGCCGCGGAATAGAAAATAATTGACCGTAAACTTGATGTCGCGAGAATGGAGCGCAGCTTTTCTGTGAAAGGAAAGCGCCGCATCCATGCGGCCGAAAGGTGGACGAAATGAACGCGATTATTGAGTTTCTGGTGCAGGTTTTCGCCTTTCCGGCTGCCATGATTTGGCGGCACCCGAGCAATATGCTGCCGATTTTTCTGATCTTCATGGCACTCATATCGTTGGGCATCATCCTGAAGAAGTTCGAAGCGCGTTCGAATATCGCTCGAATATCGAAGAAGGCGGTGATGTTCACGATACTGTTCGCGGGCTGTTTCTGGCTTCCCGCCTCGGTTGTTCTGTCAGTGATATGGGTCGGCGGCCACTGACTCTCTCCCCACCTCTGGAGGGCGCATGCCTGAATATTGAACCCCTCTCGGGAACCCGGGAGGGGTTTTCGCATGGGCCTTCCTCTTTGCGCGGATGGGCGGCGACGAAATGATCGATACCCCGCAGCGTCAGGGCGTCCTCTTGACATCCTCTCCGCACGAATGCGGAGCTTCCGGTGAGCTACGTCTTCTCGACGTGATATCTGACAGCGTATCTCTTGCGTTAACATGACATAGGGGCTGCAGGCGGAACGCTGAATTCGACGGAATACGCCAAGTCTTGGCACTATCGAGTTGTCTAAGCAGCCACCAAACCTGGCAGCGGCTTCGCCTTCCTCGACATCCGAGCCAAGGCTGGCTTCTCCCCACCGAAGTAGGGATTGGTCAGGCGCGGGTCGGCGGTGGAACCACTCCCACCGGATCGGGTGCTGAACACCCTTCGCTTGCTGAACCGGCTCACCAGTTCCGCGAGGATCGCCGCCTTCGACTGGAACACGGAACCAATAGAGAGCGCACGGCGCTCCCCGATATTCCGTGACGCATTGACATCGGCGTGCATTCGAGAGCCGCACCACAGGCACCGGAAGGTGCCCTGTGACGGGCGATTTCGTTTGTCGACGTAGCCGCAGCACGAACATGTCTGCGACGTGTAGGCGGGATTGACCTCCTCCGAGACGATCCCGAAGCGGTCAGCCAAGTCGGCCAGTTTCGCCCGGATGACGGCGCGACCGCAGTTCTGGATGATGCGGTTCAGTCGCCGGGACAGAGCCGGGTTCTGGAAGTTCAGCCGCTCAAGGACGAGGGCGGCGGGCCGCCTGACCGCGACGAGCCGGTTCAGCACCCGGCCCACCTCGGTCCTGATCCAGCCCCGGAGCGCCGTCACCGCCTCCCGGTAGCGGGCGCTGTCGCGGGGCTTGCGACCCCGGCGCTGCTGCCCCTTTGCGATCTCGGCAATGCGGTGGTCGTAGGCGCGCAGGGCCTTGAGCCAATTCTGTCCGAGCAGAGCACCGTCATCCCCGGCGAACAGGGTGGAGAGGCCGAAATCCAGCGGCAGCACATCGCGCTCGGGCCGATAGGCGGCGCGAGACGCGGCGCATTCCTCCGCAATATCCGTCACCACCCCGAACATGACCCGCCCCGTGTCGCGGTCCTCGGTGATGAGGACACCGTTGCTGACCTTGCCCTTGCGGCTCTCGTGGCGGGCGTGGGTCAGCAGCGGAACGACGATCTTCTTGCCCGCCGTCATGGTGGACAGGTTCACCCACCAGCCAACCCGGCCATGCTGATTGGCCTTAGTCGGAGCCGAAAGGCAGGCGGCTCGGTGGTCGAGACGCATGGAGATGTGGGACAGGTCCGGGCGGCGATGCTTGCCCATGACGTGGCGCATGATGGACCGGGCGAGGCTGCGGATGTGGTCGGGGATGATCTCCCCGGTGTCGCGCATCGCCACGTCCTTGCGGGCGAACCAAGCCCCGGCCCGGTTGATGACGTGCAGCATGTGCCGCGTGTCGGGGTCGAGGGTGCTGCCGTTCACCGTGTCTCGGAAGTCGTTGGCGCGGTTCGACAACCACGAGTCCAACTGGCCCACCACCTGCCACCGGCACATCTGGACCCGGTTGGCGGCACCGATCACGGCCGCGAACGTCACCTTGTCCACGTCGTGGGTCTTGTTGAACCGCCCCGTCTCGTGGAACAGGTGCCACTGATCCCGCCCGAGCAGCACCGCACCCTTCCGGTAGGCCGCGAGTAGGTCGCGGACGCGCGCATCCTTGCCCGCCGTCATGTTGGACGGCAGCAGGTCGCAGCGCATCACCGGGGGCGGGGCGTCCTTGGGGCGGAGGCTTCGTGGCATCAGGCCGCTTTCGCCGTGAGGAACTGTTTCAATATCATGATGGCGATAGGTCATCCTCTTTCACTTGCCAGAGACATGATCTCCTTCACGCCGGCATCAACCCGTTTGATGACGCGATAGGGAGATATTTCTCCTCGCCATGCGAACCCCATCTCGGGAAACCGGGAGGGGTTTCGCGTTTTGGACGTCGCGCGGAGCTTGTGCCGGTCAGAATAGAGCGCAGCTCTTCTGTGAAAGGAAACGGCCGCCTTTTGCGGCTGGATGGTGGACAAGATGATCGAGTTTCTCGTGTCGGTTTTCGCCTGGCCGGCGGCGATGATGTGGCGGCATCCCGGCAATCAGATGCTCGTCTTTCTGGTTTTGGTTGTGTTGATGCTGGTCGCCTTCATCGCGAAGCGGTTCGAGAAGACCTCGGACTTTGCGCGAATATCCAAGCGAGTGATCCTCATAGGCCTCTGGGGGTTTTACGTTGTGTGGCTGCCGGCAACCGTCATACCCTCGGTCATATGGATAGGCGGCCACTAATACCTCCCACTTCTGGAGGTCTCGATGATCGATTTTTGAACCCCTCCCGGACACCCGGGAGGGGTTTCGCGTTTGGGCGCGATCCGCGGAGCTTGTGCCGGTCAGAATAGAGCGCAGCTTTCTTTTGAAAGGAAAACGGTCGCCTTTTGCGGCTGGATGGTGAACACAATGCTGAGCCCCACGACTGAGTCGGTGATACATTTTCTGGTCGATGTGCTGATGTGGCCGGCGACCCTCGCGAATCGTCCTGCCAATCAGATGCTGATTTTTTTGGCGCTGTTCGTCGTTTTCGCGTTCGTCTTCGTCGCGAAGCGGTTCGAGAAGAAGTCGGATTTCGCGCGAATAACCAAGCGTGTCCTGCTCATAGCGATATTTGCCTTCTACGGCGTCTGGTTTCCCATCGCTGCGGTGCTGTCGATCCCGATCTGACGGCTTCCGGAGGTCGCATGGCCGGGATTTAAACCCTCTCGGGAAACCGGGAGGGTTTTCGCGTTTGGGTGGATCCGCGCGGAGCTTGTGCCGGGCACAATCGAGCGCAGCTCTTCTGCGAAAGGAAAACGGCCACCTTTTGCGGCTGGATGGTGAACACAATGCTGAGCCCCACGACTGAGTCGGTGATAGATTTTCTGGTGCAGGTTTTCGTATGGCCGGCGCTCTTCGCTCGCAATCCCGGCCATCAGCTGATGCTTTTCGTGATTCTGTGGTTCGTTCTCATACCTGGCGCTTTGATCGCGAAGCGCTTCGAGATGACCTCTGATTTCGCGTATTTATCGAAGCGTGTCCTGCTCGTAGCGATGTGGGCCTTCTACGGCATCTGGTTTCCGATCGCTGCGGTGCTGGCGATCCCTTAAGCCCTCCCACTTCTGGAGGTCGCATGGCTGAGATTTAGAACCCTCTCGGGGAACCGGAGGGTTTTCGCGTTTTGGACGTCGCGCGAAACCCTCGTCAAAGTGTAATCTTTACATTACAATCGCATTGACGCCTCGCCATCTGTAAACTACATTTCACAAATGATTGAGGTCGTCCAGACCGACGAATTCGCGAAATGGCTAGGCGGTCTCAAGGATCGGACAGCTCAACAACGCATTGCCCAGCGAATAGTCCGCCTGCAGTCCGGGTTGTTGGGCGACGTTAAATTTTTCAACGGAATCGGCGAGCTACGCATCGATTATGGACCTGGCTACCGCATCTATTTTGTGAGGAAAGGCGAACTCCTTGTCCTCCTCTTGTGTGGCGGCGACAAGAGCTCACAGTCGAAAGACATCAAAAGTGCTATGAAATTGGCAGAGGAACTCTGACATGGCCGTCAAAACGACTCCATTTGACGCTGCGCAATACATCGACACGCCTGAGGCGCAAGACGAACTGCTCCGCGATGCATTTGCGAGCAATGACGCGCACTACATCGCAAATGCACTTGGCGTAGTGGCCCGCGCGCGCGGCATGACTCAGGTGGCAAAGAACACGGATGTTACCCGCGAAGCGCTCTATAAAGCGCTGAGTACAGAAGGCGACCCCAAGCTCTCAACTTTTTTGAGCGTTCTGCAAGCCCTCCACCTTCAAATCGTGAGTCCGCTTAATACGGCCGATAAATTTCTTGGTTTGTCGATGGGAGAGATTCAGCACTTGAGTTGGACAAAGTGGAACTTTGTACAAAGCGAAGCCGACGCGGTCATTGAACTAAGGAAAATCGTCTCCCAGACTTTGTTTTTCCAATCAGACCTTGAAAAAACTGTGGCTTACGCTGACCGCATGGCCGCGATTCCGATCGCGGAGGCTGTTCTTGACAAGTCTCGACATGGGTCGCGGTGGAAATTTCGCTACAAACGCTTCCCACGCCACCAGATAAAGGAGCCCCATCAGATTGGTGTTTGACGCCAAGACTGGCCGGGCACAACTGCAAGCTTAGCGGACGACGCTGTTTGTGCGAACGTGGGCGCTCGACGGACGTTGTGGCCGTCGGCGGGGAACGGATTCTGGATCCCCTTGGCCGGCGTCCTGTCGATGGCATGTTGAAATTTTCTCCAGGGCGCGCAGCTCTCTGGAGAGATGACGATCAACCGCAAAGCAGCATTGTTCCGCCTTTATCCGACGCCTGAGCAGGACGCTCAGATGGCGCAGATCGCGGGCGCTTGCAGGTTCGTCTACAATCTTGCCCTGGAGCAGCGCCGGGATTGGTGGCGCCCGGGCCGGAAATTCAACTCTGTCAGCCAATGCCGAGAAGTCACCGAGCTTCGGGCTCAAGTCGACTGGATCAAAGCGGCGCCGGTTGCCGCTCTGCAGCAAGCTTTGCGCGATCTCGACCGCGCCTATCAGAACTGGTGGGCGGGCCGGGCCGACTATCCAACGCCGCGGAAGAAAGGCTTCAACGACAGCTTCCGCTTTCCCGATCCGAACTATCTGACGTTGAGGCGGACAGGGAAATCGTCCGGGCAATTGAAGCTGCCAAAACTGGGCTGGGTCAGATTGCGCGGGTGGAGAGCACTGCCTGGCGACCTTCGCAACGTCACTGTTTCCCGCCGCGCGGGGCAATGGTTCGCCGCCATCCAGTGTGAACGGGAAATACCCGAACCGATCCCCTCGAGCTTGCCGTCAGTCGGCATCGACATGGGTGTAGCCGTCTTCGCCGCCCTCAGCGACGGCACCAGCATTGCGCCAGCCAATCACGGCAAGAAGGCTTTGCGCGCATTGCGCAAGGCGCAGCGAGCCCTGGCCCGCAAGCGCAAGGGTTCGGCAAATAGGCGGAAGGCCGTTCGTCGCGTTGCCAGAATTCACCAGCGGGTGGCGAACGCCCGCAAAGACTTCCTCCACAAGCACAGCACGACCATTGCCAAGAACCACGGGACGGTCGTCGTGGAGGCGCTGAACTTGCGGAACATGTCCGCTTCGGCGAAAGGGACGACCGAGAAGCCGGGCCGCAAGGTTCGGCAGAAAGCCGGACTGAATCGCGCCATCCTCGATCAGGGATGGGGCGCGTTCCGCATCATGCTCGCCTACAAGCTGGCGGATCGCGGCGGTCGATTGGTGGAAGTGCCGGCCGCCTACACCAGCCAGACCTGCTCGGCCTGCGGAGTAGTGGACTCCGCCAGCCGAGTCAGCCAGGCAGTGTTCGCCTGCTCGGGTTGCGGCCACACCGCCAACGCCGACACCAATGCGGCGATCAACATTCTACGGCGCGCGGACAGCGCGTTGAAGCCTGTGGAGGGTCACCGCGTTGTGCGGCCCGGTGAAGCAGGAACCAGCCGGAGCGCCGCATGACGTGGCTCTCCGGAACCTCCGCTTTCGCGCGGAGAGGATGTCAATGGCAGATCCGGAGGCGCCGTCTCGGCTCGGCGGCGGAATATCTGCGCTCGGGAGACTTGCTGCCGCATCCGCGCTCGAATTGAGGACGGCGGCGCAAACTGCCGCCGTCGCTTCTAATCCCGCCCCCAGACCAGTCGCGTTTCGTTCAGCTGCAGCGCGGCAGACAATCGCGTGAGGCGGGCATGGTCGATGGCATCTTCATAGGGCGGTGGGAAATCGATCTTGACCGTATCGGCGCCATCGTTCCAGCAGAGGGATTGCCCCTCGATCGAATATAGATCGTGTCGAAGGCCGAGATGGTTCAACCATTGGGAGACGCCCTCCAGGTTGCGCGGCGCAAAGAACTTCGGCGTTTCGTTGACGCCTTCGACGAGCTTTCCAAGGACCTCAAGCGCCGCCCTTGCTTTTCGGCAGACAAGACTCAGCGCGTTCGTTGATTTGCCCGCCGTCGCCCGCGCGACCGCGAACAGGGATTCGATGTCCTTCATCGCGGATTGGAATTCGAGCAATGGATCTTCGCTGAAGAAGAATCCGGTACCCTGCAGGCGATGCCGGAAGAGCACGTTCTCGACGAATTTCGGTACGGACTGACCCGCAGTCGCATATTTCGCGGCTTCGTTCTCCCGCATCTCTTTGACCTCGAGAACGGGTTCGCCTTTTCGGCATTGCTGGATCAGCAGCTCGTATGCTTCCGGCAATTGCTTTCGAAACCGCACATGGAGTCTCGAGATCTGGTCGAACCGCCGTTCGAGCGCCCAAATTGCTCGCACCAGTTTCTCGTCGGCAGCTTTGGCGCGTTCAAGCAATCGCAGGTAGTATTGCCGGTTGCCGAGATCGCGCATCGCGTTTTCTTGCTGCTGCCAAGTCTCGCCAGCGATTTTGGCGCCGCAAGAGCTTCCCATCAGCATCAGCTCGCCGGATTCGAACTCGACCGTGAACCCAAATTTGTGATTGGGAAAACCGCACATCGCGCAAGGCACCTTGTCATTGGGCCATGCGCTATAGGCGTAGAGATTCCTGATGGCTTTGAACTTTGCGCCGTCCGGCAAAGCCCAGACGAGCCCGGACTGCTGGAGCGGGTTGTCGATCTTGAGTTCCGCGGCGAGAAGTTCTTCGTCGGTATGGTGGATCACAGGATTCCTTCCGCGGCCTTCGCCCCGTTCGATCGTCCCTTGGATATCCCCTGCCTAAAGAAGGGTGATGGTACCCGATTCGGGGGTCAAGAAGCACCCCCAATGCGCCGCCCGCGTCAAACCGACTCTCAAATTCTCGGTGTAACGCCGCCCGCCGGCGAGCTTGCGGAATCGTCCTCACACCCCTCGTCGAGGCCAGCCCACTGGCGGATCGCCAATGCCTCCTCGTCGGGGAAGGGAAGGGCCCCAGGCGAAGCCCAGTCCACGAAAGCGGAATAGGGGCTTCCGGCCGCCGGCGGCACCCCGCGCGCGGCGCGCAGCGCGCTTAACTCACGGCGGCGCCCGTCAACCTTGTTGCCCGGTTCCCCAGCGTGACCCGGTACCGGCTCGCGTTTTGGCGGTGGTGTAAACGAGCCTCTACGCAGATCCTTGATGCCCATGACAGCTTCCTTTCGTCCGAAAGGAAGCCTCGGCACGCTGCAAGCCACCATCGTCGGGCAGACGGCAGTCAGGCTCGATGCTTCGCACCTTTGAACGGCTGAAAAGGCGCGCATGTCTTGGGGGCAAGGTTCACATCATGCCGGTCGACAAATCCCATGGAACAGCCTCTTCATATCGCCATCCTCAATATCTGCCATCGAGGCTCGAAGCGGCGGCTGTGGCTGGCGGGCCGTCGTCTCGCACATTGCGGATTCAATCCGGGTGTGGACTACGTCGTGCGACGGAGAGACGACGCACTTGAAATCACTCTCACCACACATCCTGGCCGAAAGGTTCACCGGAAATTCGTTTCGAGACGCCCGACGCCGGTGATCGACATCGCGAACGACGAAATCGAAGCATTCAGTAAAGGCCGCGACGTGCGCATCCGGGCGCGGTTCTTCCCCGGCCGCATTGTCGTCACCATCCACCCAGACGATGAGGCTGCCGTGCAGCGGGAAACGCGCACGGCTCGAATCCTCTCGTCGGGCAGGCCGCTCCGCATGGGCTCCCTTGCCCACGGCATCGGTGTCCTCGACCACGCGCTGCATGAGGGACTGGGCGCCAACGCTCCCGGTGCGACACTGACCTTTGCGGTTGAAATGGAGGAGCGGTATCTCGAAGCGTCAATCGCCAACAATCCGATTTGGCGGCAAGGCGGCACGAGCATCCATGCGCGGATCGAAGATCTCACGATCGACGATATTCCAAAAGTCGACATCCTCGCCGCTGGATTGCCCTGCACCGGCGCTTCTCTTGCCGGGCGTGCCGCAACACGGCGCGCGCCCGAACTCCATCCTGAAGTCGGGCTGCTTTTTCTTCACTTTCTGCGCATCGTAGAGGCTGCTGACCCGACGATCGTCGTCCTCGAGAACGTTCCCGCCTACTCGACAACCGTCTCCTACCATGCGATCTGCCAGACGCTTCTGCTGCGTGGCTACGCTGTTGGCGATGCCATCATCGACGGTGCATCGCACGGCTCGCTCGAGAACCGTAAACGCTTGGTAATGGTCGCGCGGCCGCCGTCAATGCCCGATCCTCTTGGGATGATGATCCAGACGCCGGCCAGAGGGTCGATCGGCGATATCCTCGACGAAACCGTCGAACCCTCCGGTTGGTTCAGCGACGCCTATGTCCGGCGGGCAGCGGCGCTGCACGCCGGCAAGGGCAACAATTTCAAGTCCGCACTCGTCGACGCCGATGCGCCCGGAGTTCCCGTTATCACCCACGGATATCCGACCACTCGGGCGACGAATCCCTATCTCATGCACCGCTCAAAGCCTGGCCAGATCCGCCGTTTCACGCCGGCCGAACATGCGCGCATTAAAACCGCGCCAGAATGCCTGGTTGCCGGGCTGCCTCCCACGACCGCGCACGAAGCTCTTGGACAGGGCGTTATCCATCGCGCATTCGTCCACCTCGGACAAGCTATCAGCGATGCCCTTCATCTATGGATCGGCGAGCGTGCCCGCATTCAAACTGCGGTCGCGTCGTAACCATGCAGGCATCGGGTACACGGCGCGATCTGCGAAATTGCGCAAAACTGCAAACTGACCGGAATGCTTGAGTTCGCCGACCACGACGCCGAGTAAATTCCGGTCAAAAAACTTGCGGTCCGCATATCCGAGTGCATGTCTTCTGCAGCACAACGGAGGTTTCGACCATGGCTCTTACGCCCCCCACTCCCTCGAAAAGCGCCGCCGACCAGCTCAAGGCGCTTCAGGTGAAGCATCAGGCCCTGAAGGACCGGAAAATTCGGCTTCAGACAGAGATGGAAACGGCACAGCGCGAGCTCGCTGCCGCCCAGCGGGAGGCGGAAGAGGCCTTCGGCACTTCCGATGTCGATCAGCTGCGCAATCTCTACGATGAGACCGAGCGCGAGAACGCGGCGAAAATCGAGGCTTTCGGCGCGCAACTCGCCGATATCGAAAAGATGCTGAACGAGGGGCTGGGACAGTGACTATGCGCGAGGCCGATCTGCGAGATCAGACGCGACGTCTCCTGACCCGGCTCGATCGGGCCGGCGGCGAACTCGAAGCCCTGCGCCGGCGCGACGAGGAATTGACGCTTGCCGTCGGTCTCGCCAAGGGACGCATGGATCGCAAGGATGCGGTCGCTGATTATCTGGATCGACTCCAGTCCGCCGCTCACGAGCGCAACGTCGGATCCTACGAACGTCTGCTCACCGGACTGGTCTCCGACATTATCGAGACGGAGAGCAAAGTCGGCCTGGAGCTCTCGACCGAGCGCGGTCTGCCGTCCCTCGAAATCTTCATGAAGCCCGCCGAAGACCTCCGCGAAGACATCATGGACGGCAACGGTGGCGCGCTCACGAACGTGATCTGCCTCGGTCTGCGCGCGATCGCGACCGCGAAAGCCCACAAACGCATGTTCATGGCCCTGGACGAGCCGGATTGCTGGGTCGAGCGCGGGCGTATCGAGCGCTTTTATTCGGTCATCAAGCAGCTCGCCAGTTCGATCGGGCTTCAATGCCTCTTCATTGCCCATCACGACATCTCCGCCTTCACTGATGGGATTGCGGTATCGCGCCTATCCGCCGCATCCGATGGCGCTCTGGTTCTCGAAAAAGACCCCCGCGCCGCGAAATGGGCGAGCGATGACCAGCCCGGCATTCGCTTCATCCGGCTCGTGAACTTCATGAGCCATGTCGACACGATGCTCACCCTTTCACCGGGCGTCAACGCGCTGCTCGGCTCGGTCAACCTCGGGAAGAGCGTCTTCATGCGCGCGCTGCGCGCCGCCGCCTACGGCGAATCCGCGGACAGCGACATCAGGCACGGCGAGAAGCGGCTCGAGGCGCATTTCGGACTGGAATACGGGCGAACCCTCATCTTCTCCCGCGAGAAGAAGCGGAGCCCCGTGAACCTCTGGACAGTGATCGATGCCCAGGGCCAGGTGGTCGAAGAAAACGGCACCCGTTACGAAACCGGCGGACGGAACGTTCCCGACTGGGTCGAGCGGGTTCTCCAGATGCCGATGATGGATGGCCTCGACATTCATGTCTCGCACCAGAAGAAGCCGGTCTTTCTTCTCGGCGACAACGCCAGCAAACGCGCTTCCGTCCTCTCGGTCGGCCAGGAATCGAGCCACATCCAGGCCATGATCGCCCGCCACAAGGAATGGTGCACCGCGGACAACGCGACCGTTCGAAATGGCGAAAAGGAACTCGGCTCCATTCGGGCCAGGATCGCAGCGATCGAGCCCCTCGAAGAGCTTCGTCCGGCACTCGCGGCGGTGGGCGAGGGGCTGACGAGCCTCGCCGCGGAGCAGAACAAGGTCGCCCAGATGACGGCCGCCAGCGGGCGGATCGTGGAAAGAGCTTCCGGGCTGCAGGACGTTCGCGCGCAGCTCGCGGCCCTCGACGGTCTGCCCGATGAGGCGCCCATCATCACGGATACGGCCTCTCTGCTCGCCATCGGCCGCCGCCTGCGTGCCCGTACCTTGGCGATCGACACTTGCGCGGGGAGCTTGGTCGCGCTGGAAGCTCTCCCCGACACATCGCCAAGCGTCACCGAAGTGGAGCCGATCCACGCGGCTGGCCGGAAAATCGCCGACGCGTCGCAACGGGCGCAAACAGCCACACGCTTGCTCACGGCCTTGTCCGCGATCCCTGATGCAGCACCAGCGCTGTCTGACGGCGCTGCGATGAGGACCGTCCAAAGCCGCCTCGACACCCTGACGGCGACCATCGAAGACAAGCAACGTGAACTCGTCGCTGTCGACGATGAAATCTCGGTGTGCAGGGCCGAAGCTGGCAAGACGCTCGAGCTCACCGGCGGTCGTTGCCCCACGTGCAACGGCGGCATCGACGACATCGATCACCTTCTTCACGCGGCGGATTGAAAATGACCACAGCCATTATTGAATGCAGCGCATTCATCTTCGTCGGAGATCCGCACGTCACGACGCGAAAGCCCGGCCGCCGCAAAGACGTCGACTTCGGCTCGACCGTCATCGGTAAGATGGAGCAGATCGTCGACATCGCGAATGAGCACGACGCGCAGATCGTTTACCTCGGTGACATGTTCGACCGCTGCCACGAGGAAGACGAAAGCCTCAAAGTCCGCCTGATGCGGCTCTGGCGCCGCGCGAAATACGTCCCCGTGGGCATCGACGGCAACCACGACAAAGGCTCGACGATCCTCAGCGACCGGGATTCGCTGGCGGTGTTGCGCGAGTCCGAGCGCATCAACCTCACCACCGCCGCCGGCCCGATCGGTCGCTTTCGGATCGGGGGCGTCACATTGGGCTTGGGCGGCTCCCCGCACGGCCAGGAAATCCCTTCTGACGTCGCCGGTGTCTTCGAGGATGTCGACGGAGTGATCTGGATCACGCATGAAGATCTGGCCTTCGATGGAGCCTATCCCGGCGCCCAGGATCTTCGGGAGATCAAAGGGGTCCAGCTTGTCGTCAACGGGCACATGCATCTGACGAAGCCCATCCGGCAAGTCGGCGAAACCATGTGGTTCAATCCCGGGAACATCACCCGCATGGCGGTGGATGCCGCCGATCACGTTCCCGCCGTCTGGAAGTTCGATCCGGTGAACGGCATCGAGCGGATCGAACTCGCTTATGTGAAGGACATCTTCGACATGACGGGCCGCCTGGTCGCGTCCGTCAGCCCCGGCGAGATGCCGCTCGCCGAACTTCCCCAGACCGAAGCCGAAAGCGCATTCGTGGAGCTCCTGCGTGCTGAAAACACGTCGGAGATCGAGAAAACGCTGGACGGCTCAGCACTGCTAGAAGAGATGATCGAGCGTTTCGAGAGCGAAAAGACGCCGGCCGACGTCCGGCATTTGCTGCTCTCCCTGCATCGTCAGGCGATGGAGACGGCCGCGTAAAAGCACTTTAAGACGCGAGCTCATTTCGACGTTGCGGGCAAATTGACCAAGGGCTTACCGAACAGGCAATCCCTTGGCACAACCTTGGCCGGATTAACGTTTTGAGAACTCCTTTCTTGCAGCTCTCTTCTCCACTCTCAGCACTCCTTCGCTCAGAGTGTTCCCGATGGCCAAAGCCAAAATTCAAACGATCTTCGACGTTGACGGAAAAGTTCTCTACCAGGAAGCCGCTGCCACAAAGAAGGAACTGATCCAGACATTGGTCGCCCGCAGAATGAGCCTTGCCGGCGCCGACCTGTCGAATCTCAGCTTGCGGCACATGAATTTCCGAGGCGCCGACCTCGCGGGAGCGAAATTCGACAATTCGAATCTTTCCGGCTCGATCTTCAGCAACGCCAACCTCTGTTCGGCGTCGCTGCGTCGCAGCCGCCTGACCGGTGTCGAGGCCCAACGGGCGCGCTTCGAGGGAGCGTTTCTTGAAGAGGCCGATTTCGCAGGCAGCACGGTCAGTTTCTCATCCTTTCGTGGTGCCCACATGTCCGGCGCCAATCTCGCGCGGTGCAACGCCTCGAGCACAATATTCGCGCATGTGGAGGGCAAAGGCGCGAACTTCTCGGGTTCGAAGCTGAAGAACGCCGATTTCAGCAACGTTATGATCCAGAACGCGGATTTTCGCGGCGCCAACCTGTCGACCACGCTCTCGCTGGCCGAGGAGCATCTGCCCGACCGGACCCGCGACGCTATCGTCATCGACTGCCTCTATGACGACGAAACCGTCCTCTGCGGATCGGTGGGCGCCATGAAGCGCGACGCCACACGGTCCGGATGGGCCCGGATGCTTCGCTGGTTCATCCCGGCCGGTCTTGTCACCACCGCGATGATCGCAGCCCCCGGCATCGAGGCCTTCTTCAAACTCGAAAGCCTGGAGATGCCGACCAGCGGCGGCTTTATCCTCCTTCTTGGCCTGGCCGCCACGGTAAAGGTCGGCATCGAGGAGTGGCTTCGGGAGCGCGCGGCGAACGCGGTCGGCGACCTCCAGCTGCGCTATCGGCAGGCAATGGCGACTGCCAGCCGGCTCGCCCGTTCGAAGAGCGACCTCATCGCCGCGGTCGCGCGGCGCGCCGATCTCGAGCCTCTGAAGCTCGCTCTGGAGGCAATCAGGGAAGGGCAGGGCGCGAAGGCTGCGCTTCATCGCTTCCTCTGGATGGTGAGCGACAACGATGCCGTCATCATCTGCGAACGCCAACACCTGGCGATGGCCCTGTATGCCCTTTCCTCGAACGAATCCCGCCGGTACCCGCTCAAACGAGATGTCATCCTGGTCAACGCAGGCGCCATCTCTTCCGATCTCAGCGGGCCGCCAAGCGCCCTGCGCTTTCATGAGGACGGATCCATGACGGCGCTGTGGGGTAGCGGCGAAAAGCCGATCGCCCGCGTCGTCTATCCCGCCCGATACGGGTCGATCATCGCCTGCGACCCGGAGGGCACGCTTCTGCCGGCCTGCCCGGACAAGGTGACCGCGATCGCGCGGTTTCGCGCCGCCATCCTCGAGAGTTCTGGATTGGCTGAATTCGCCTATCCGACGCGCAGCCATTACGTGCAGCCAGGAAAGGACGGGACGATCCTCGTCTACCAGGCCTCGAGCCGACGTCTCGACAATCCGATCGGTCCGGCCGTCATCAAACCCGATGGGGAAATGCTCAACTTCCGCAATGGAAGTCCGAACACGCCACACCTCAACGGTCCGGCCGATGATGAGGACGCCGAGGTTATCAGCCCTGCATTTTAGGGCCGGCTTCTGGTGCCGCGCTCCATTGCGGAAGGCCGAGCCGGTTCAAAAAGTCGAGATGACGGGCGAGATCGGCGGCGGGAATAGGCTGGGCTTCCCGAGGCACGCGCTGGCCGCGTGAAGCCGGCGCCGTCTGCACATTCTGATCCGCGAACCCGAGCGTCGCCTGCGGCCCGCCGCAAAGCTGAAGATAGACCTGCGCAAGAAGATCGGCGTCGAGCAGCGCGCCGTGCTTCGTGCGATCGGTGAGGTCGATCTTGTAACGACGGCATAGCGCGTCGAGGCTTGCCGGCGACATCGGGAATTTCCGCCGGGCGAGCAGCATCGTGTCGACGATGCGGTTCCCGAGTGCCGGTCGCCCGACCTTCGCCAGCTCGGCATTGACGAATTCCAGGTCGAACTGGGCGTTGTGGATAATGAGGGTGTCCGTTCCGATGAACGCAAGAAAGTCGTCCACCACATCGCAAAAGAGAGGCTTGTCGGCAAGCATGTCGCCAGTGATGCCGTGCACCCGAACCGCATCGGCGGGGACGTCTCGCTGCGGATTCAGGTAGGCGTGATAGGTGCGGCCCGACCGCATTCCATTGATCAACTCGACAACGCCGATTTCGATGATGCGGTGACCTTCGTCCGTGCGCAGCCCCGTTGTTTCGGTGTCGAGCGTATGCGATCGATTGGGCGTCGAGTTCATTTTCCTGCCTGCATTTCCTGAATAAGCGACGATCTCTTCGGAGAGATGAGCCTGCCTTTAAGCTCTGCAAGGTGAGAATGACCGCAAGAATCAGCAAACAAAGCGCCCGCGTACTTGGCCTGCTCAAGGTCCGCTCGGCGCGAGCCAGGCGAGAGGCGCGCACCCATCACGATCGCCAGGAAGTACGTTTTATCGCGCCGATCACGCCGAAAACGAAAAGTCGCGCGCGCACCTTCTACAGCGTGGCGGCGATCCGGAAAGCATTCCTGCTGTCAGGCGGCTCGGTCGAAAAGTTTCTCGCCACACTGAAGGCCCAAACCATCACGCCGACCGAGACCAGAGCCTTCGAGCGCGCGATCGCCGAATTCGGGGCGTTGGCGATGAAGGGGGCCGAGCCTTTTGACTGTCCGGTCGAGATCGATCTCGTCTTCATCCTGAAGGGAGACGCAACGGAGTGGCCGGTTGCGCCTTCCGACGGTGACCTCGACAACCACAAGAAAGCCGTTCTGGACGCTCTGAAGGGCGTTGTCATCACAGACGACCGCCTCGTCGTTCGATCGCGGCAAATCATGGTTTGCGGGCCGAATGAGGGCGTCTATTGCGCCTGTCGTCCTGCCTCGCCCGATATTTCTGACCTTACGGTCTGGGTCCAAAGGCAATTGGCCGGCGATACGAATGGTCGGCTTCCGGCGCTCGGGAGCGGCGAGGCTTCGGCGCCGGCGGCGTCGGGCGCATGGTGAGCTGCAGCAGATTGCTCTCGGCAAGAAACTGTGACGGCTCCATCGCCTGAGGCGCGCCAAACCCCCGCTTTCGGGCATAACTGACGGTGAGCCCTCGCCGGGCGCGCGTGAACGCAACATGGCAAAGACACCGCTCCTCGTTGGTTCCGCCAAGATTGGGACCCACCCACGGATCGGCAAGCGAGCCAACGAACGCGTCGTCCTCGCGCGCCGATTTGTGGGGCAGGGTGCCGTCTTCGAGACCCGGGACGAACACATAGTCGAATTCGAGCCCCTTGGACGCATGGATGGTCATGATCTGCACGACATCCGCACCCTTCGTGGACACGTCTGTATCCGTGAAGAGGTAGATGTCGTTCAGAAACTCGAAGACGTCGTCATACTCGGAGGCAAGGTCGAGCAGGAGCTCAATGTTGCCGAGGTGAGTGTGGACGTTATCCGGGTTCTCCTGCCTCACCCATTCCCGGTAGTGGGTCTCGCGCAATACGAGCTCGAGCAGATTGACGGGGGTCGCATCGTTGCGCGCGAGATCAGTCAGGTCGTTCAGTAGCCGGCCAAGCGCGAGAGCGGCATCCTTGGCCTCCTGTCGAACGCGAGTGCCGGCGGCATGCGCACCGAAGTGCCCGCATGCGTCGGCAAATACAATACCGTTTGCCTCGGCAATTCCGGTGATGGAGCGAAGCGCGGCGTCGCCGAGACCCCGCGCAGGCCGATTGACGACGCGCTCGAACGATGTGTCGAGGAAGGGGTTGGCAGCCAGCTTCAAATAAGCCAGCAAATCACGCATTTCAGCGCGGTCGAGAAGCGATGTTCCCTTCCACACGCGATAGGCGATGCGCTTGCGGATCAGCTGCTCCTCGAGGGGAACGCTCATTCTGGACATGCGAAGGAGGATCGCGATTTCACTCGGCCGAACGCCTTTCGCGATGAGGCGGGAGATTTCGGAGGCCGTCTCGAATGCTTCCTTGTAGTCGTCGTCGAACTTGAGGACCCTGACGGACGAATCCTGGTCCGCGATATCAAGCGCCGAATTCAGCACTTTCGGCTCGGCACGGCCGGGCATGTAATCGACGACGAGGTTCGCGGCGTCCAGGATGGTCTGCGTCGATCGGCGATTATTCGTGAGCGTGATTTCAATCACGCCCTCGCCGGACAGCCCCTCCATGATCGCCGGACAGGCAGCCCGAAAGGCATAGATGCTCTGGTCCGGATCACCCACCACCATGAGGTTGCGGTGATAGCTCGCGAGATGCTCGACAAGCTTTGCCTGCGTCAGATTGCAATCCTGGAACTCGTCAACCAGCAGGTAGCGAATCCTGCTGCTCTCCTGGTCGCGGATGTCCGGATAGTCTTCGAAAATGCCGACGGTTTTCAGGATCAGGTCCGCAAAATCGACCATGTTCCTGCGGGTCAGGGCATCCTGATAGGATAGGTAAATGCGGGCATTGATCTCCTGCTGGGCGGAGCGGTGCGGACGCGACGGGTCGGCGATCATGTCGACTGTGAGGCCACTTTCCTTCCAGCGGGCGATTGCCTTCTGTGCCTCTTCCGCAATTTCCTTGATGACCTTCTCCCGCTCGCGTTGCGCGACCTTGATCAGGGCCTTGTGCTGAGCTTCGGTATGGTCGGGATTGCGCTGGGGTTCCTCGAATTCGGGCACCACGCCGGACTCGGTGACGGCACGCTCGATGAGCGCGCGAATGTCGTCGTCATCCGCAATCAGGAAGCGTTCGCTCTCCAATCCCGCCAAGGCCGTATGCTTGCGCAGGAATCTCGCGCAATAAGCATGGAAGGTTCCGAGCTTCACCTGGCGCGCGACGCTCTCGCCGACCTCCCTTGTCAGGCGCTCCGTGAACTCGTTCGCCGCCTTGCGCGTAAAGGTGATCGCCCGGATGGCCGGTGCCGGAACACCGCGCTCGATGAGGTACATGACCCGCGCCATCAGGGCTGTGGTCTTCCCGGTGCCAGCCCCTGCGGTAACCTTTACGACACCATCCGGTGCCATCGCGGCCTGTCGCTGCTGATCGTCAAGAAGTTCAAAAATTTTCATTGCTGGCTCGCTGAAGTCTCGGAACGGGGTCGCATATCTTCGGTGGGAACCCCGCAAGGAACCTCACCGCTACCCGAGACATCGCCTTGCTTTGGCCCCTTGCAACAAAGGCTGCGAAAAAGTCCCTCCGCAGCAGGGAATTCAGGAATGACCGGTCAATTCGTCCACCTTCACGTCCATAGCGACTGTTCGTTTTCGGAGGGCGTCAGCAAGGTCGACAGCCTGGTCGCCGCCGCCGCCGCGAACGGCCAGCCCGCCATCGCGCTCACCGATACCGACGCGATGTATGGCGCTTACGACTTCTCAAAGGCAGCATTGAAGAAGGGTGTGCAACCCATCGTCGGCGTAAAGCTGTACCTGCGTGTCGACGAAAAAACGCGGGGTTCAATCATCCTGCTGGCAGGTTCAGACGTCGGATATCGCAACATCTGCACGCTGCTCGCGGCTGCCCATTTCCCTTATGACGAGAACGGCGACCGGCGAAAACGGCCCCTCGATCTTCCTCTTGTGCCGGGCGAGCTGCTCCAATCGCACGCCGACGACGTCTTTCTGCTGACCGGCGGTCGCGACGGCATCTTTTCGCAAATGTTCCGAAGCAAGGACCCTTCCGTTCAGCAGAACATCCAGCCCGCCTTCGACTACCTCCGCCATTGCTTCGGCGATCGTTTCTTCATCGAAATCTGTCGCAACGGGTCGGCGAGCGCGGAAGACGTGAAAGTCGAGTCTCAGCTTCTCGACCTCGCCTATTCGGACAGTGCGATCGTATGCGCCGACGGCGTCGAACGCCGCGGCGCGCCGATCGTGGCGACCACGGAAGTATTCTACTCCGACCCGGATAGGCACGACGCCTTCGAAATCGCGATGGCGGTGGCGGCGAAGAAAACGGTAGCGGGGCAGGGCACCACCCTGATCCGCGATCATCCTCTCAACTATTACCTGCGCACCACCGCCGAGATGGGTGAGCTTTTCTCCGATCTCCCCGAGGCGATCGCGAACACAGCCGTGATCGCGGCACGCTGCGCCTTCGCCGTGGAAGGTCGAAAGCCGATCCTGCCGCCATTCCCGACCATGGGCGGCCGCACCGAGGCTGAGGAGCTGCGCGAGACCGCGATGGCGGGGCTCGCCGAGCGTCTGCGTACTCTCGGCATTCCCGACGCTGTCCATGACAGCTATTATGAGCGCTTGAAATTCGAGCTCGACGTCATCATCAAGATGGAATTCCCGGGCTACTTCCTCATCGTTTCCGATTTCATCAAATGGGCGAAAGCTCAAGGTATCCCGGTCGGGCCAGGCCGCGGTTCGGGCGCGGGCTCGGTCGTTGCATGGTCCCTCACTATCACCGACCTCGATCCCCTGCGGTTCGGGCTCCTCTTCGAGCGCTTCCTCAATCCCGAACGCGTCTCGATGCCCGACTTCGATATCGACTTCTGCCAGGATCGCCGCGGCGAAGTGATCCATTACGTGCAGCAGAAATACGGGCTCGATCTTGTCTCGGCGATCGTGACATTCATGGTCTGCAAATCGAAGACCGCGCTGACCGATACCGCGCGCGTCTTCACCCACGATAAGTTCGGCGGATTCGGCGTCTTCGAAGTGAAGTCGTTGACCAAACTCATCCCCGACGGCGAAGAGGGGCGAGACGTTTCTCTCGAAGAAGCCTTCCGGGATGTCCCGGAGCTGAAACACCGCCTCGCCACGGATGGGAAAATCCAGCTTCTCTATGACCATGCCCGAAAGATCGAAGGCCAGTATCGCGGCGCAGGCGCGCACGCCGCCGGCATCGTGATCGGTGGCAGACCGCTCTACGAGCTCGTCCCTACGGGCTGGGACGAAACGTCAAATATGCCCATCACCCATTTCAACATGAAGGGCGTCGAAGCGTGCGGCCTCGTGAAGTTCGACTTCCTCGGCCTGAAGACGCTCTCCGTACTCAATGAGGCGACGTCGCTCATTCGCGAGACTCAGGGCGAGGATGTCGACCTCTCCCTGATCCCGCTCGACGACAAGAACGTGTTGCGCCTTTTTGCGGAGGCCGACACGAACGGCATCTTTCAGTTCGAAAGCGACGGCATGAAGAATGTCCTCAAATCGGTCAAGCCGGACCGCATCGAGGATCTGATTGCCGTAAACGCGCTCTTCCGCCCAGGTCCGATGGATCAGATTCCGCTGTTCGCCTCCTGCAAGAACGGGGAACAGGAGCCGGTCTATCCGCGCCCGGTCGAGCGCACCAAGCCGTTCCTCGAGGAGACCTACGGAATCATGGTCTATCAGGAGCAGGTGATGAAGGTGGCGCAGGAAGTCGCCGGCTACACACTCGGCGGCGCCGACCTCCTGCGGCGCGCCATGGGCAAGAAAATCAAATCCGAGATGGACCGCGAACGGTCAAAGTTCGTCGATGGCGCCATGGCGCGAGGTGCTACCCAGCAGGAAGCGGAATCGCTCTTCGAACACATTGAGAAGTTCGCCGGCTACGGGTTCAACAAATCGCACGCCGCCGCCTATTCTCTCATCGCCTATCGCGCGGCCTGGCTGAAAACCTACTACCCGGTGGAATTCTTTAGCGCGCTTCTCACTTACGAAGTCGGCAGGCCCGAACGAATGGCCCTGTTCAAGTTCGACATGGACGAGCGGGGCATTCCCCTGCTCCCGCCTGACATCAATCGATCGCGGGCCAGGTTCGCGCCGGAGCGCAGCGAGGCCGGCCTCGGCGGATACGGAATCCGCTTCGGCCTGAGTGGCATCAAAGGCTTTGCCAAGGGCTTGGATGAGTTCGAGAAGAAACGTCCGGCAAACACCTCTTTCCGCGATCTGGTCGACTACGACGCCAAGATGCGTGGCTTCTTTAACAAGAAGCAAATCGATGCGCTCGCCAGCGTCGGCGCGTTCGACTGTCTCGACAGCAACAGACGCCGGTCGGCTTCCGTGCTGAACTGGCTCGCCGCCAACAAAAAGGATGCCAAACCAGCGGCCGACCTCTTTGGCGGGGCGGCGCCAGTCGTGATCCCGTCCAGCGTGGCGGATATCGAGGACTGGGGTGATGTCGCCGATCGCGAGTTCCAGGCGGTCGGCTTCTACTTCAACAAGCATCCGCTCGACCGGTACCTTCCTCGCATGATTATGGCCGGCATCCGCCGGCGCGTGAGCTACCGCGCCTACATGACATCAACTCGTCGCGCCGAGCTCGAGAACAGGTATCTCGCAGGAATGGTCCGAAGCTTCGACCGCCGGGTCAACAAGAACGGCATCTCCTACGTTCGCCTGCACATCTCGGAAAGAGACGAAGACTACTCCGTCGATTTCTACGAGACGAAAGGTTGCTCGGCCGACGCGCTTTGCTCGCTCGTAGCCGCCCAGATCGAAAATCGAAAGCCGGTCGCGTTCGTGGCCGACATTATTCAGGATTCCGTCGGTGTCTTCATGAAGGGTAGCAAACTCTGGGACATCGATGAGTTTCTGCAGGACTTCCGAGGCGATTTCGAGGTCACGATCGGCGCCGATCACATCACGCCTACCTCCGTCGAGCGGCGCACTCTGAAGGAAATCGAGGAAAACGGAAAAGCGAGCGACGTCACCTTGCGGAAGATGCGCCTCCAAGACGACATGGTATCCCGCAAGATTGCGAGCATTCGCGAGTCTCTGTCAGGATCGATGATCGAAGAAGCCGACGGCAAGGGAAGTCGCATTCGCATCCTCGTTACCGCCCCGGGGCAAGACGCGAAGATCGTTGAGATGCCGGGCCGCTATCGGATGACGATTGCTCTGGAGAGCCAGTTGAAGACCATCGATGGTCTGCTTGACCTGAAAGAGCAGTTCAGCGACGAGATCAAACGGCTCATGTCGCCAACGAAGGCTCTCCCGGCGCCCGAACTGCGTCAGGCCGCCGGGCCGCGCCAGTAACGGGCGGTTACCCGGCGGCGCGAGCCTGTTTCATCTTCTGAATGATGGCAGTGCGCTGCGCCGGCGAGAGCAGCGGCATCTCGTCGAGCGCCCATAGCACCTCGATGTTGCGCGAAAAGTGGAGCCAGGCGGTATAAAGCGACTTTGAATCGCCGCCCCATTCAGGGCGCCCGCCGGCAGCAAACCCCACCGGCACATCGACGAGATCCGGCAACAATCCCGCTGCCATCCCATCACGAATATAGTCGCCCACGGACTCCGGGGGCACACGACAACGAATACTCCCGGAGCTGTAGGAAGACACATTGTGGCCGGCTTTTGTCATGGCATGAGCGTCCATGAATGTCCCGACGCGCTCAGATGATTTGACCCACAACGCCTCCCACGAGACTTCGGATCGTTGCGCCTTCAGCCCCACTTCCCGCCGGCGCTTCTCGTCCTCTTTCGTCGCATACGCCTTACGTATGGCCTCGGCCACGATGCCGGCCGACCAGGAATATTCGACGTTCTCATCGCCCAGGAAGTCGATCACTGCCTCCGGCATCTCGGCCATCGGCACCTTCATCTCACTGCCGATGAAACAGGTTTTCAGCTCGATATCGGCGACCTCGTTCAGCACGACGAGCTCAGGGTGTGGGGCCCATGACCGAACGGCTTTGCTTGCCGGATTCGCCGTCGTTCCGAAATTGAAAACGTGCCCCGCGCGATTTTTGGCGGCGGTAACCACCACCTCCGCTAGACACGGGTCGATCCCGTCGCACAGGCGCCGCAAAGCATCGGCGCCAAACTTTTGCGCGAGCGCTCTTCGGTCGTAGAAAATCCCGCCTTCCTTGGGAACCGGCGTTTGCAACAGCTCCGTCGTAAAGGCCACGCGGGACTTGCGGAGCCGCAGAAGCCCCCAGTTGCCCCCACCGGCGCCGCTGGGCGGCTTGACGCTCGTATAGGTCTGATACCCCTGATCCCTGGCGAACGCCGACAACGCGTCTCCATAGGCGAACGTCCCGGCGGCGAGAAATGCGCCAAGATCGAGTACGAGCGTCGAGTTGACGAATGCCGTCGACATCGCGACATGCGGTTCGATCTTTCGCATGAGGTCGTACGCGATCCGGGCAATACGCGAGAAACATTGCGACACCGTCTTCGCGTACTTGTCCTCGGGCGCCGTTTTGGGATCCACGCCCCATTCGCGAAGCATCAGCTCGGGATTGATCGGGAGATAACCGTTCGACCTCAACCACGGGATGCGGTTCAGTTCCTGGGTCTTGAATTCGCCATAGCCGATGTTGCTGAGCCAGACAACGTCGCCTCGCAATTCATGGACGCTGGAAACGCGCTCCGCCGTGTGTCCAGCGATCGACGCCCAACCGCCGCGCGGAGCGCCCTTGGGATCGTCGAAGAGGATGAAGCCAAAATCGCGATTGAATAGCTCAGCCACCTCTGAGCTCCTCCATTCTGGAGCGCAGCATGGTGTTCCAGGACGGAGGCTTCATTCCGGTGAACTGGCCGCCGCCGGTCACCCAGGCTTTGACCATCTCAGGCATGATGTCCCGAGATTCAGCTACGCGGACGCCGAGCGGCAGAAGGCGGACGCCAACGAGGAAATCGCTGCGACGAGAATATTGCTCATCGTTCATCCGCAGAAGCACATTCGCCAGCGTCTCCGGAGCGTCGGTACCCAAGCGGACCTTTGCTTCGTCACGGCGGCTCTTCAAGAGATCGAACATGCTGATTGCCATGTCCGCGAACTCGGCGGACGGGTCCGCGTTCATCCGCTGGAGGCCGGGCTGCGCCGAACCCGTCTCCTTCCAGTGCAGGGCGACTTGAATCGCTCGCACCAGATGATTGAGTTCGACTTGCTCCATCTCTGGCAGCCAGATCAGAGCGGCTTCCCCGCGGGCGCCGGCGAGGCCGATATGCTGACACATATGGCAGTACGCACAGGCGGTCGCGAGATTTTCCGGCGAGTGGTCGCGGTGGTCGTCATTGAGATGATGCACTTCCTGATAACTCAACGCCCGGAAGCCGCAGAACCGACACCCAAAATCATCCCGAGATAGAATGGCCTGCTTGGTCCGCTGAAACTCGGCGTCCCGTTCATATTCCCCTTCATCACGCCATTGGACCTTCTTCGCCGAAAGGACGATGGGAATATAGGCTCGCTTCTGACTCGACATGACGACTGGCCCGCTTACGGTCGAATGATGCCCATCGACGTGACGACGATCCATCCATTTGTCGTCTGCCGAATTGCCTTGACGACGCCGGCAGACGGAAGCGCGTCGCCGACGGACACCTTCACGATGCCGTGCCCGGAATCGAGCCACGCCGAGTTCTGTGCCACGCCCTTCAGCACATAGCCGTCAAGCACCACAGGTTTGAGCGGCGGAGCTGCTTCATCGGCGACTGCGACGGGCGCCGACGGCGCTGCCGCTGCCTTTGCGGCCGAAGCGGCGGCGGCCTGCGCTCGAGTGGCAGCATGCTGGGCCGATGACAGTGCCCCTTTCAGGGAGTCCACTTCCTTCGCCATCGCATCGAGCCGCTTCTCGCTCTCCGCCTGCTGCGCCAATGCGCTCTGAAGCGAATTCCGCAAGTTGTCGTTGGCGGCGCGCATCTGGTCGACTTCGGCGATCTTGCCTTCCAGAGCGGCCATCCTGTCCGTCATAGCCTTCATATCGGCCGCAATCATGGATGACGGTTTTTCGACTGCGCGCGTCACCTGGGGAGGTTCCACAGCCTCAGCTGCCGCCGCCGGCACTGTCGTGACGGGTGTCGGCGTGCCGGGGATGGTGGCGGCATCCGCCGGCTGCTGGACCGGCGCGGGTGTCGGCACTGCGGCGGCGATCTGCCCGCCCATGGTCGGCTGCGGCGTAGTGGTTGCCAGCGGACGAGTCTGGCGAGGCGGAAGAGTGTTGACGACGACCGTCTGGTTTGAGCCGCCCGTGAACATCGGAAGCACGTAGAGATAGCCGACCGTGGCCGCGACCAACGCAAGAATACCGACGCCCATCGGCATGATCAGGCGGTTCCAGACGGGCACGCGCGGCGCGCTGCCGTCATCGTAGGCGTCGACCTCTTCACCCATCTCTGGCTCCGCGCCAAATCCGTCGATGTCGTCCGGATCGGGAAGCGGCTGCGCGCGCTCAGCGAAAGGAAGACGCTGGGAAGCCGGAGCGGCATGCTGCGACCGCTGTGGGGCGCGCCGGCCCGGCTGCGCGGTGTCCGCTGTCCTGGTGTCCACCTGCGTGGAATGGCGGTGCTGACCAAACACGTCGTCCGCGTCATCCTCGACGTAGTGATCGCCGGTCGATGTGTGTTCTTGGCGACCATCCGAGACCGGCTGGTCCGCACCCAGGTCGGGAAAGTCATCGTCTTCCAGATCGGCGAACGCGCCTCCGCTGCGCGCCGTCGACGCAGGCTTGGTCGTCTGAGTTGTGGGTTCGAGACCCGGAATGCTGTCCAGATCATCCGCTGCATCAAAAATGCTGCTCATTGGAGAATTCCTCGCGTTCAAAGAAACAGAAGGCCGATGGGCGTTCCCGCCTCGACAGTGATGGTGGTCGGACGCGACCCATATTCCTGCTGGAGAATTTGACCAACCGCGCCGGCCGCGGTTCCCGTGGCCACCAGCGCCTTCTCGGTGCCGGAAAGAGTGGCATTCTGCGTCGTAGTGGAGCCGTAAGAGTTGACGGACGTGGATCCGGAGTTCGAAATCGCCTGACCCATCCCCTGAAGAAACGATGTCGTGAACGCGGTCGCGATCTTCTCCGCATAGTGATGGTCGACATCGGTCGCCAATCCGGTGCCGATGTACTTCGTGTCGACCGCCACCGCGTTGATCCCGACCGAGCCATTCACCTCGGTGCCGTCGCTCGTCGTCGCGACGGACATCTTCGAGAACTTGATCGACAGGCTATCCCGACCCTTCTCGAACGATCCGACAACGATCGCGCCGGTATAAGGACCCTGAAGAACGCGAGCGATGACCGGCCCCGGACTGTCCGAATTGGCCGTGCTGATCGTCTCTGCATAGACAACCGTGCCCGCCAGCGGCAACGACAGTTTCGACGGGCTATCCTTGGTCGTGTGGTCTGCCGCGCTCGAAGAACTCGACGATGACGTCTGCGCCGCTACGTCTTCGGAGGACGTCTTGGGCTCGGTATAAATGACAGCCGTGACCGGCTGTTCAACCGTGCGGGCCGCCAGGAGGGCTTTCATACGCGCCTTCACCGCCTCGACCTGCTCCTGATTGACCTGGGCAATTGCCGCCTGTTGCACGCCGTTATCCGTCCGCGTGGGAAGCCCTCGCACCCCCGACGTCGGCTCTGACGAGCCGGAAGGCCGTACAATCTCCGTCGGCGGCGGCGTCTGTGCGGCCGAGATGATCGTGGGGAACGCGCTTGCGCCTGAAGACTGCGCCGCGTCGATCCGGCGCTGATCCGCCGAACCGACTGCTTTCACGTAGGCCGGGCTCGGTGCTTCGGTGCGGGCATCGCCATGACTGGGGACGGCGCGAACGCTCGACTGCGTCGCGGCGTCCCTCGATCCGCCAAAAACGACATAGGAGATCGCGAGAGCGAGCACGATGCCGACAAATGCCAGCACCATGCGCGAGCGCCCGTCTGCCCAAATATTTTTGATGCTCTCCATGGTCATTTCACCTCGATGGATGGATTCGGCGTCTGATCCGCAATATCGGAGAGCACGCTCACACTTTTCATTTGCCCGTTGTCCGAGAGAATGAGGACCGGAGCATCCTGCATCGCATAGACGTTCACACCGCTGACATTGCTGCTCTTGGCAGTGTAGGCGGGGCTCAGAAGGGTGTAGTCGGTCCGTACATAGACGTTGCCGTCATAGCTCCAGGCTTCAACGGCGCCCGAACTGGTCTTGAGCGACTTGGCACCGTCCGGCGGCGTTCCGTCGAGGAAGGAGAGCAACTTTGCGTCTTTCGTCGCGGGCAGCATCCCGACCGAGGAGACGTCATAAAGGGCCTTCGGTCCACGGGCCGCGACGCGCATGTCGAGCCGAAAGTCCACATCCTGGTAGCCGGATTCCAGAAGAAGCATAACGGGCACCGGATATCCGACCAGGGTCACGACAAGATTGCTCTGCGCGACATTCGCCTTCGGCGCCACCACAATGATGTTCGTCTCTCCGGGCTTGCCTGCGGGCTGCGCAGTGAACATGGCCGGGTTCCCCGTCGTGACCGATTGGATTGGCCACGGCTGACCTGTGATGTCCGACACGGTCAGCGTGGAGGCATTGCCGAGCGCCATGTGAACCGTGGGAGGTGTCTCTCCCGGCTTCAGGCTGAGATCGATCGATCTCGAAATCGGTGTAATCGGCCCCTGCGGCGTGCCGGCCGCCGACTCCGTATCGCGAACGCCCTGCTCGAACTGCTTGATCTCATCTGGCGACATCGGGAGGATGCCCGACATCGCTTTCTGGAAAGCTGCATCCGGTTTTGGAGCGGCAGGGGCCGCTTTCTTGGCCGCCGCCTCCTCCGCAGCACCGGCTACCACCTCGGCCTGAGCCTCCGTCAAGGAGGCGCCGCCGGCGGCGTCCGCCGCGTGACCGTCGCTTGCTGCAAAAGGCAGACAGACGATAAAAGCAGCCAGTATGTGTTTCGGACTTGTGACCATTATAACTCGCCAGCTCTCGGTTCGCGGTTTTACTTCACGATTACTTGCTCGATGCCAAGTCCTTCCGGATTTTCATCCGCCGGAACCTGCACCACGGTCACCGCCACGACGATGCTCTGCGTCGCTTCCTGTGTCGCACTCTGATATGTGATCAATAGCGGGACTTCCAACTTCCAGGCGTATCTGCCATCGACAAGACCCTGGTCGACGACGACGGCTGCTTTGGCCGGCGAGGCCGTCGCCACGTACATGTTCTTGATCACTGCATCCAGATTGCCCTTTTCCTGCAGCGCCTGCCTGAACCCCTCCCAGCCGCCTGGCGTGAAATAGGTCCGCGACTGCTCGATCTCCTGCTGATAGTTCGCGAAAGAAAAGGTGAATGCCTGATTGACCGCATCGGTGCTCCACGTCAGCACGCGACTCGTGGACTGCACCGGCTGATCGAGCGCCTGGAGTTCGCGCGCGCGCCCCATCGGATCGGACGCGAAGTATTTGTATTGAATGCCCTTCTGAGACAGCCACACATTCCCGGCCACCGAAACCGACAACGCGAAGAGCAGACCGATGATGAGGCGCATGTAGATCACATGCCGTTCCCGCGTCACCGCGTCCCGTGCCAGAGCGGTCGCCACCGCCTCGTCCGCCTGGGTTGCGATCGCAGGTGCTGTCTTTCTCTGCTGCGGCTTCGGCTTGGACATTACTAACAGTTCCTAAATAAAGGTCGCTCCGACTTGCTTCTATTCCGATAGTATCAACTACACCGAAGAAATAAACTGTTTTTCTTCTTGGTCTTCTGTTGTATAGGTTGTGAATGCTTGTCGCTGCAAGGTTTATTCATGTCGGATCGGCGCATTACAACACCATGGACAGAAGAGGACGTTAAGTTCCTCGCCGAACAC
>CAISYL010000224.1 GCA_903889655.1 uncultured Alphaproteobacteria bacterium
CATCTCGACGATCTTCCTGATGATCGGGTCGGTCGATTTCGACACGGTCTTCAAGGCGATCCCCGGCCTCGCCGACAAGAATTTCCTTTTCCTCGGCCATGAAGTGCCGGTGGTGACGACGATCTGCCTGCTGCTCTTCATGGGAGCCATGGGCAAGTCCGCGCAGTTCATGCTGCACACCTGGCTGCCGGACGCGATGGAAGGCCCGACGCCTGTGTCTGCGCTGATCCATGCGGCCACCATGGTGACCGCCGGCGTCTTCCTTGTTGCGCGCTGCTCGCCAATTTTCGAATTCTCGCAGACGGCGCTTACCGTCGTCACCGTCATCGGCGCGACGACCGCCTTCTTCGCGGCGACGGTCGGTCTGGTCCAGAACGACATCAAGCGCGTCATCGCCTACTCGACCTGTTCGCAGCTCGGCTACATGTTCGCGGCGCTCGGCGTCGGCGCCTATGAGGCGGCGATGTTCCACCTTTTCACGCATGCCTTCTTCAAGGCGCTGCTGTTCCTCGGCAGCGGCTCGGTCATCCACGCGATGAGCGACGAGCAGGACATGCGCAAGATGGGTGGGCTCTACAAGCTGATCCCGACGACCTATGCGATGATGGTCATCGGCACGCTGGCGCTGACGGGCTTCCCGTTCACGGCCGGTTATTTCTCGAAGGACGCGATCATCGAGGCGACCTATGCGGGCACAAACCCGGCTCATATGTACGCCTTCACGCTGACCGTCTTCGCGGCCTTCCTGACGTCCTTCTATTCGTGGCGTCTGGTGTTCATGACGTTCCACGGAAAATCGCGCGCCGATCATCACACGCTGGAGCATGTGCATGAATCGCCGCTGGTGATGCTGGTGCCGCTCGTCATCCTGGCGCTCGGCGCGCTCGGGGCCGGTGCCGTTTTCGAGCATTACTTCATCGGCGAAGCGCATGAGGCTTTCTGGCTCGAGGCGATCTATCGCGGCGCGTCGAACCACATCATGCATACGATGCATGAAATTCCTGAATGGGCAGGCTTCCTGCCGACGCTGATGATGGTGCTCGGCTTCGCATTGTCCTGGTACTTCTACATTGCGCGCCCGGACCTGCCGGTCGAACTCGCGCGCACGCAGAGGCCGCTCTACAACTTCCTGCTCAACAAGTGGTACTTCGACGAGCTTTACGACTGGATCTTCGTGAAGCCCGCCTTCTGGATCGGCCGGACCCTCTGGAAGGTCGGCGACGGGCGCATCATCGACGGCCTCGGGCCCGACGGCGTTTCGGCCCGCGTCATCGACGTGACGCGCGGGATCGTTCGGCTCCAGACCGGCTACGTCTATCACTACGCCTTTGCCATGCTGCTCGGCGTCGCGGCGCTGGCGACCTACTTCATGCTCGGGGGCGTCCACTGATGATCGACGACGGCAACATTCTCTCGCTCGTCACGTTCCTGCCGGCGGTAGGGGCTCTGCTCATCCTGCTGGTGCGCGGCGAAGAGGCGACGGTCGCGCGGAACGCCCGCTGGATCGCGCTGTGGACGACGCTCATCACTTTCGTGCTGTCGCTCTACATCTGGTGGAAGTTCGATCCCTCGACGGCATCGTTCCAGTTCATCCAGAAGGTCGACTGGCTCGGTGGCGCGATCAGCTATCACATGGGCGTCGATGGCATTTCGATGCTCTTCGTCATCCTGACGACCTTCCTGATGCCGGCCTGCATCCTCGCGAGCTGGAACTCGATCGGGACGCGCGTGCGCGAATACATGATCGCGTTCCTCATTCTCGAGACGCTGATGATCGGCGTCTTCTGCGCGCTCGACCTCGTGCTCTTCTATCTCTTCTTCGAGGGCGGCCTCATTCCGATGTTCCTCATCATCGGCGTCTGGGGCGGCAAGCGGCGCATCTATGCGAGCTTCAAATTCTTCCTCTACACGCTGCTCGGCTCGGTGCTGATGCTGCTCGCCATCATGGCGATGTATTGGGATGCCGGCACGACCGATATTCCGACGCTGCTTGCGCATCAGTTCTCGCCCGTCATGCAGACATGGCTCTGGCTCGCCTTCTTCGCGTCCTTCGCGGTGAAGATGCCGATGTGGCCGGTCCACACCTGGTTGCCGGACGCGCATGTCGAAGCGCCGACGGCGGGCTCGGTCATCCTGGCCGGCATCATGCTGAAGATGGGCGGTTACGGCTTTCTGCGTTTCTCGCTGCCGATGTTCCCGGTGGCCTCGGCGGATTTCGCG
>CAISYL010000225.1 GCA_903889655.1 uncultured Alphaproteobacteria bacterium
AAAGGCCTCGACGTCGAAATCACCAAGCTTGCCATCGAAGCCAGAGATATTCGGACTTCCGAGCGGCTCCATGACGAGGCGAGCTCGCTCAGGGCTGTGTATGAGGCGATGGACATGAACGGGTCGCCCCACGCGCCGATCTCGATGCTCAAGTGGTCGCCCGTGCGCGAATATCCCTCTCTGGCCGCGCTGCCTCTCTATCCCGCCCACATCGCGACACGCCTCTGGAGGGTCTTCGGTGATATCGAGGAAGCGTTCGCCCATTCGGTGATCTTCACTTCGGCTTCTCTTTCCGTTCCGACCGATCGCCCCCAGTCCTCCCGGGACGCATTCAAGGCCTTCGCGGCCAAGATCGGCGTGACGAAGCGTCTCAACGATCGCTTCCTGAAGCGGTTCATGCCTTCGAGTTTCGGTTCGGCGGGTTTCGTTCTTGCCGACCCTTCCGTTCCTTCACCTTCGGAGGCGGAAGAACTCAAGGAGGAGGTAACCAAGCCGTCATCGGTATCGAAGGTTGCGCTCGCGGACGACGACGAGGCGGTCTCGGAGACCAACCCGAAATGGGCGCGATATGCGTCCGACATGGTCGGGGCGGCCGCCGACCGCGAGGATGCTTTCGTTCTTGTGTTGACCACGTCGTTCAAGGACGCCGACCTGATCGGGAAGATGCTCCAGGATGATGGCCTTCATGGTCTGCGTATTCACCGCGCCGGCGAGAAGGTGAGGCAGGTGCTTGAGGATTTCGTCGTCGCTGGATCCGGCGTCCTGGTAACGCCGGCGACATGGGAAGGCGTCAACATCCCCGGCCTCACCGACGTCGTTGTCACCCGCATTCCGCTCGCGCCGATGGATTCGCTGCATGCTCTGGTTCGCGAAGCGTCGCTGCGTGAGCTCGGCTACGACAATGAGCGGATCAAGGGGATCATGTTCAACCACATGCAGGAGGAGGCCCTGCGAAAACTGTATCAGGGGCTTGCTCGAGGCATCCGCCGTGCCGACCAGGCTGTCACGCTCTGGATCGCCGACCCCCGCTTTCCTTTGCCAGACGACCTGGTTGCCGGCCCCTTTCCGGACTTCAAGCAGTATCAGGTCGACGATGGCGACGGCCCACGGTTCAGAGGTGCCACTGCCGGATTCTATCGAGCGTTCCGGCGCTCCATTCCGATCCGCTTCCGTGAAGGCACGATCAATCCCTATGACCGCGCACGGGTCTTCATCGATCATCGGATCGATCCGTCAGTCACGAAGACAAGCAAGAGGAGGGGCAAGAAATGACGATGCAACCGTTCTATATGTCGATCGGTCTTTCGAGTCCGATTATTATGAGGGGGCATCTGACCCTCGACGGCCTCCTCGGCGGAGCGGTGTTCGAACAGCGCGGAGACGAGATGGATATCGTCAAGGCGCTGGACGATCTTCCGTTGAAGAAAACCTGCGTCGACGGTTCCGACCGACCGCTTTACCACGCGTCGGCGCTGCGTATGAGGTGGGGTTCGCCCATGCGGGACGTGAGTCAGGTCAAGAGCCTCAATCCCAACCGGCTTTACGACGAAGACTTTGCCCGTCTCCGTCAAGGGCGACGTCTTCCAAAAATCAACGACAAGTTCCCGAACAAGATCGCGTCCTATATCGCGATCGGCGCCCCCGCGGTCTGGTTCTTCGGCGTGGGCGACATCGGCCGCATCGCGACCATCATGCGCCGCGTGCGATTCATCGGAACAAGACGCCATGGTGGGTTCGGCGAAATCTCAGAACTTTCGGATGGACGCAGCGACGTGATGCTTTATCCCGTCTCCGGTGTCGACGAACATACATTCGGTCTTCTCGATGAAGACGGTCTTCCCGCGCGTCCGATGCCAGTTTCGGTGTGGGACTCGCTTTCGACGGCGCCTCAACCGATCGTTTTCGAAACCTGGCACAATCCGTACTGGGATCGCACTTGCGCGACCAAGTGCGTCGTGCCGTCGGAAGCCTGGAAGATGTTTCGTCGTTCCGAGGATCCGAAATATCGCGTCTGTCGCTGAATTCGGGCGATCATTCGCGCGTTTTTCCGGAGTTCGAGCCCGCTCTTTCTCATTGTTTTCAACGCTATAGCTGAGTTCCTATTGGAGCCCCATGTAAAACATCGGGGTACGAAAACTTTGGCGCTCGATCCGGTTGAGATCATGCGGATTGGAGCCCCATGTAAAACATCGGGGTACGAAAACGCGACCTCTATCGCACCCGCGATCTGAACCATTGGAGCCCCATGTAAATCATCGGGGTACGAAAACAATCCCATTTGCATTCCGAGTCCGGCGCTTATTGGAGCCCCATGTAAAACATCGGGGTACGAAAACAGTCGATTTGCCGCAACCAAACCTCAAGGATTGGAGCCCCATGTAAATCAGCGGGGTACGAACCAGAATTTACTTGAGTATTTGCCCTCCGCGAGCGGCGGGGTACGAAAACCAAATGGGCGGCTGGTACGAGCTTGCTCTATTGGAGCCCCATGTAAAACATCGGGGTACGAAAACATCGCCACGGCGGCCAGCGACGCGAAATATATTGGAGCCCCATGCCAAACATCGGGGTACGAAAACCCGGCAGAAATCAGATGTCCTGGCCAACTGATTGGAGCCCCATGTAAATCATCGGGGTACGAAAACGTCGCCGCGAACTACACACCGGAGTCGCCAATTGGAGCCCCATGCCAAACATCAGGGTACGAAAACAGCACAAATAGTTATCTGCTTTGCGTCAGAATTGGAGCCCCATGTAAATCATCGGGGTACGAAAACGTCGCCGAACGGCTCGCCAAACACGTTGAATTGGAGCCCCATGTCAGACATCGGGGTACGAAAATGGGGCGAAGCTTACGGAGTGGGGGGTGAAGATTGGAGCCCCATGTAAAATCATCGGGGTACGAAAACAATCACCCTCGCGCATCTGTTCTGCAATTAATTGGAGCCCATGCAGATCATCGGGGTACGCCCGCTGCGTCAGTTATCCAGGAATCCTGGATAGCTGAATGCGCTCGCATGGCTCAGATGTAGTGCACGTTCCGACGTTCTTCGGCACACTCCTCGGCGGCCATCACACCGGTCTCTGCGATCAGACGGCGGACATCGTCCATGACGACGCCATAACCCCACTGATCTCCGCGATTGGCCGTCTTGGGCCACGGTCCGAAATGCTCCGGATCGACGGGCTTGCCGCTCGTGACGTAGCGAGCGAGGTCCTCAACGATGCGCTGCAGGTCGCCGGCGCCAGTGAAGCCGTCCCATCGTCCGACTCGAACGATATCGATGCGGGCGCCGGTGTGGGGATCGATGAAAAGCAACCGACCCTGCTCGAGCACAAAGCGTCCGACGCGCTGGTGGGCGTGGGAATAGAAAAACCGACGCCCTCGATCCGAGATGATGCGGATCACCTGGTTGGCGACGCGGAGGCGTTCACTTTTGTCGGACATCGGATCTCGGTTCGCTGTGTCGGACGGGGAAGATATCAGAATCCAAAGCCGCCGAAAGACTATATCGGGCTCAGAACGCCATGCCGGGGGCGCGAACCAGCCCCTCGGATTCCAGGCGACGCTTTCTCACCTCGTAATAGGGCACCAACCCATGCTGGCGGCGCTCTTCAAGAAGTCTGGCGGCCGCTTGCTTCATTTCGTCGACGATCCCCGCGACGTCGCTTCCATGCTTGAGCGCGTTCGCGAGTTCGACAACTTGATTGAAAAGCCAACGACTGTCGTCGTAGACGACGTCTTCGAAGCCGAGATTGCAGACATCGATGATCTCCCAGTCGCTCAGATGGCCGTCGATCGCGATCTTGGCCTCCATGGGGCGTGAGAGAAACCTGGCCGAAATTTCGACGCCGGCCACGCAGAGGCGGCAGACGTAGTTGCCGGGCGCGCCATAGCTCACACCTGCGGTCATATCCACCAGCGCGGTCTTGCGCAGATCGATCTCGAGGAGCGCATCGTGGATCGCGGCAACACTGGGGGCGTCTGACATCGGTATGCTCCGGAAGAGAGAGTGTGCGACCGAAGCCTAGGGGAGGGAGCTGCAAGGAAGCGGCACTGTCGCCTTCAGGCGGACATGCTCATACCGGCGACTGCTTCCTCGGGCGCTTGATCGGCGTAGGCCTCGGCGACTTTCAGCATGCCCGCCTCGATCAGATGCCGCCGGTCAAGATGCACCCGCTCTGGGCTATCGATATGGGCCGCGACAACGAAGTTCTGATGCACGGACGTGATGGTGCCGGCCCCTGCCGGCAACGAAACCGGCTGGCCAACCAGGTGCTGATGGTTCCGCAGATCGTCTGCCACGAGATCTGGACAGAAGCCTTTCCAGAATTCGAAGCCCTGGTTCGAGAGATGGGGTCCCGGGACCAGGACGGCGTTCTGAAACTTCGCCAGCAGCTGGGCGTGACGATGAAAGGCGGTCGCTACCCCGAGATTCAAGGCGTGCGGTTCCACGTGGACGTAGTGAAAATGGACTCGACCATTTCCAGGTTCGCCAAGCAACAGCCGGGCCTCGCCAACCTTCCGTTCGCCGATATGCGCCAGAAGGCGACGGCCCTGACTGCTCACCACCACCAGCGGGCCGCCCATGCGTTCCGCGAAGTCACGAAAGATATCAATCGTCCCGGTCGGCAAATTGCGCAACGACATCTGCAGACCGAATGCTGCGGCATTCCTGAGACACTGATGGAGGAATCCCTTCGCGACGGCGGATGTCTCCATAGCGTCGATCGCGCCCGCGTATGAGGCCAGAATTTCGGGCGAGGGTCGCGCGCGCAGGCGCTTCATCAGGAGGAACTGAGGGGTGATCTCGTTCAACATGTCCCGCCTCCGGGTTTGGTCAGACTTTGGGCCGGGAGGCCGCGGGAAGGTCGTTCTCCGTCGCGCCGCCGGCGAGGGCGTTGCCGTCGATGGTTGCCTTGGAGAAGCTCACGCCGCTCATATGGGCGCCGCCGAGACCGGAATTGGTGAACAGGCTTCGATAGAAGCTGGTCGACGCGATTGAGGCGTTGGTGAAGTCCGAATCGACGAAGGACGCATTCATCGCGAGCGAGGCATTCAGAGAGGCATCCCTGAACTGCCCCTTGGTCGTTTTTGTGCCGTTGAATTGGCAGTCGATCATTGTCGCGTTCTCGAAATCGCAGAGATCGAGAACACCGCGATTGAAATGGACCCCGTTCATCTGGACCCTGCTGCCGATCACGGTGTTGAAACGGCACTGGTTGAAAACGCAGCCTTCGATATGCGCCGCGCGCAACCTCGTGTGGTGCACCGACGCCTGCGTGAAGTCGACATTCGAAATCGCGCACTTGTCCAGATCGCTGTTGGTGATCGAGGCGAAGTTGAAGCCGGAATTCGAGATATGCGAGAGCGAGAGGTCGCAGGTCGCGATCTTCATGCCGGTGCAGTCGCATGTGCGCAGGCTTACGCGCCGGGCCGTGCAGCGATCGAAAGCCGCGTGGTTCAGATTGCATCGCGAGAAGGTCGCCCCTTCGAGATCGCAATTCACGAAGCGAACGTCCTGAAGATCGGCGTTTAAAAATTTGACTTCGGAAAGATCGACGGTGTCGAGGACCGCGCCGGAAAGGGCGGCGCCGGCGGCGATGGCTTCGATGAGCGTGTCGCGCGGCGTCAGCGCGGCGGAGGAAAAGAGAATGGCCCCGGTATGGGAAAGGATGTTCGTCATGTGGGTCTCCGCAACCATGTGTTGGCGGGAACCGTATGATCTGTCGCTGCAAGGAACCTTCTGGGGGCCGCCGGCGGATGATACGGGGTCTCTTGCAGGGGCGAGGTCCAAGCTTCCGGCCACGCAAGTGGAGGTGAAACCCATGCAGTTCATCATCAGCCAGGCTGCACGACGCCGGCTCCAGCGAACCGAGATGGAAATGGCGCGTCTATTCTCGCTGCCGGATCGGTGGCTTGCCGAAGAGCTGCTCAAGCTTGCTCGGAATGCGCGTCGCGAGTTCCCGAACCAGCTCGGCAACCCATATGCTCCGGTCTACGACGCCGCACTCGTCTGGCAAGTAGTCCCCGTACTCGCGCGGCGTCTCGGCGCAACCCGGCTGCAGCCGAACGAAGCGAGAGATCGTGGAGTGACCGCCAAGACGCCCGTTCAGCTCCGATTGCTGGCCAGCGGATGCATCCTCAATACGGAAATCGGAGCGTGGGCTCGCGGCATCCGCGACCTCGAAACCGAGATGCCGTCCGCCTGCGAGATTCTGGCTCACGAGGTTGAGAACGGTAATCCTGTGGCCATGGCCATGGACCGCTTGTCGCCTCCACTGCCTGCCGGAGATATCGGAGAGGATCGCGTGTCGCGTCTGGTCCGAGAGTGCTCGCGCAACCGGCGTCATCCTGAGACATGGCGGTGGACGCCGGATCTGCAGCGGCCGCCCGAGACGCTGGTTCCGGATGAAGAACCGGCGTTTGGAATGGCTTTCTGATCTGGCGACAAGGTCAGCTATGTCCAGGAATCTTGGCTTCTGAGATCTACCTCTGGCGACGCGCCTGGTGGTCGGCCATCAAGGCGATTGCAGGGCAGGTATATCGTCGACCGGAATTTTCTGGGCTCTAATAAAAATCAGGCTCTCAACCTCGATCTGGGCTGTCTGATCCTGAAGCTTATCGTGCTGCGCCTGAAGAACAGCCGATTGGCCTGCGCTCTTCCTGACCAAATCGTCCATTGCGGCCGCCAGGTCGGATTGCTTTGAAGCCTTCGAGAGCGTGGCGGCTTCATCTCGCTCGTACACAAGCTTTGCGAGTGAAATCTGTGCTCCAAAGCTGAATATCGATGACGCTATTGCAAGCGTCTGGGCGTTCGCGCGGAGTCGTTCCTGGTGCTCCAATTCGGCATCCAGTTTTTTCTTGATTTCGCGCTCCTGCTTTCGAGCGGTTCCCGCTGCCTCGCGCAATGCAGCAACCCGCTGGCGATCACCTTCGCCTTTCACCTGTTGTTCGGCTGCCGTAATGAGGTCGGAAAATGCCGCCTCCCTTGCGGACGCGTACATAGACGCAAGCACCATCTCATTCGAATAATTCAGTCGTTCGTCCCGGAACATAAGCGCTGCGGCGGGCGTAGAGACTGTCCATGTGCCATTCTCTTTAGTGAACCAGAAGAAGACGCTGTGCTCTTCATCGACATGGTGACCCTCGGGAATTTTCGTCCAGACGCCAGGTTGACGTTTCCACAGGGTGTAAACCTCTATCGGCGTGCGCCCTGCGCCAACGAAGTAAACATTGTCGTTTGTCAAATCATAATGAGTGGGGCCGTTCGCGAAAACGGAGGTCACCTCCGCAAACAGAAGAACGCCATGTTGGCCGGTCTTCTGGAGCGTCTCCGCAATTCTCGGTTCCAACGCCATAGTTGCGGCCTCAATCTGCCGGTTGATACCACCCAGTTGCCCTTTGTCCATAAGATCTGGCAAGCCATCCTGGATGAGGGCCTTGAACACCGCGCCGCGCTCAAGGGACGTTGGCGCCGGCGGAGGTACATTTCGGTTCTGTATGACAGACTTGCCGGCCGGCTTGTCGGCCCATGACGGCGAACTGAGGCTCACGATGGTGACGACTGCGATTAGCAGAGCGCGCATCATCATGAGTACCTCTCGAGCAATGCCTCGAATTGTCTGCGGCCAGATTGGGTCAGTGCGTATGTTGCGATGCCGAAGCCGCAACTCGCTCTCTGGAGATTGATTTTGTCTACAAGGAGTGAAAGGTCCGCATAATCCGCCTGGGCTTTAATCCATGCCGCGCTGCTCTTCATGGCATCGAGTCTATCATCCGGCTCAGGCAAATTCGCCTTAGCGATGCTGCATGACTTTTCGTCTGGCTGCCCTTCGACGTGTTGCCCGGGATCGAACCTTGTCTCGGTATCGCTGGTGAGATGGAGCAGAATTATACCGGTGGTCTCGCCCTGCACGACGAGCTCTCGTTCCGAGAGAGTCACGTTCTCATACAGACGATCCTTCGATCTCAGTTTCTCAGGCGTCCCGACTCCAATCACTCGACATTTCAATGCTGCGAGATAGACGTTCGCATCATGGGCTTCGACCCGTCGCTCGCCCGGGCGCGAGGAGCGCGCAGGAGCGGCCCGAAATCCCAATGGCTTCATTCTTGGCTCGCAATCTACTTCCGGGTCTTTCGCCGGCAAGTAGTCGTCGATGCCGACGCAAGCGCCTAAGACGCTGCCATTTTTCATTTCGAGTTTTGTACCGAGCGCGGTTTTTGCAGCATTCCCCATTTCGGTGGAATGCTGAGAGGCCGCTGCCTGTATGTAAGCCGGTATGGATCCGCTCAATGACGGATTCAGCATGTCGTCGAACCAGCCCGCATAAGTTTCCCGCAGCATCGTTTCGATATTGGACTTTGAGTATCCGAGGAGCGTGAGGAGGCTGTGCTCCAACATCGCAGTCATAGGCATGACCAAGGCAGTGGTGGGACCGATCGCTCCCTCTTGTCGCAAGCCGCTTCGCGCCTCTTCAAGCTTTCCAAGGAGGCGTTCCAGTTTGCTTCGAATTTGCGTTTTTGGGGCGAGCCATTCTTTGTTTGATGTGTAGTTGTCGCGCGTTTTCAGAGTTCGGAGATACTCTTGGCCGATTGAAGCGCATTGCAACTGGAGCTCGCGAACGTGCTCGAGGACGAGCGACTTTCGGATGTCTTCGGAAAGGTGCGAGAGCTGATCCAGAACTAGGGCGACGTTCTCCTCGAGTACAGCGATATGTTCAATGACGAGCGAGAGGCGAGACTGCGTGGCCTCTAATAATGCACCTAAACCGCCATCACCCTGATTCGACGCCGCAATAGCGCTCGCAACCGTGGATGCGAAGGCGAATGCTGTCATGGGTTCGACGAAGGCATGGGCCTGGGTCGGAGCGAGAATTGTTGTCGTAAGGGATCCGGTGGCGACTACGCCACGAAGACCCACAGGTGAAGCTGCCAAATATTTGAGGACGGCTCGCCGCGAGATCGTCGTCATAGCGCTTTCCCCCGATTGCGCACGCGGTCAGATAGGTCTGGCCACGGATCAATCTAACGCCTGATAAACGCCGCGAGGCAAGGGCAAATGTCGCCGCCCATGCGCTTCATCCCGTTATCCCATCGGGTGGGTGGGAATACAGATCACATCGCCATCGAGAGGATCGGCTCTTCAAAGTCTCGCGTGAATACAGGCGGGGTGGCCGGTCGTTTGGCTTCGAGCCCCTCCCACACCTCGACTTTGCGCGTGCCGAGAAAGGCTTGCGTCGCAGCCTCGTCGACAGCCTCGGCATACGCTTCTTTGTCGGCATAGTCGGTGC
>CAISYL010000226.1 GCA_903889655.1 uncultured Alphaproteobacteria bacterium
CAAAGCGCGATTTTTGCCACCAGATCAAGGGAAGTCCGCGTATGACGATCACCGCCAGCGTGACAAATGAGGCTCCGCTTCGTCGCCGTCGCAAGCGTATCGAGCCGATGAAGGCGATCCGCGCCGTCCGCGCGCTCATTGCCGACAAGGAAGACACCGGCCAGGTTTTCAAGATCATCGACGCGCTTTCGGGCGGTGCCGACGAGCGCATGTTCAACAAATTCATGGCGACCGAGACGGGCAAGAGCATCGTCGCGGAGAAGCGCGATCTGATCGCCCTGCTCAACGATCGCGAGCGCCTGTCGAAGTTGCCGGTCGGTACGCTCGGCCGCACCTATTACGAATTCATGGCCGAAGAGAACCTCACCGCCGACGGTCTCGTCGAGGCGAGCAAGGAAGCACCGCGCCTCTATGAGGAAATGCCGGAAGGGGCGGAGATCTTCAGCAACCGCATGCGGGATTCGCACGACCTCTGGCATGTGACCACAGGCTATGGCCGCGACGGCCTCGGCGAGCTTTCGTTGCTCGCCTTCTCCTATGCGCAGACGCGCAATCGCGGCATCGGTTTCATCGTGCTGGTCGGTACGCGCGTCGCCTCGAAAGAGGTGCCGGGCGTCGGCGTCTGGAAGGCGATCCGCGAGGGCTATCGCAACGGCAAGGCGGCGTCCTGGCTGCCGGTCGCCGATTGGGAAGCGCTGCTTGAGCAGCCGCTCGCCGATGTGCGCCGCCAGCTCGGCATTGCCACACCCGTGACCTATCAGCAGGTTGAGCCGATCACCTCGGCGCGCGAGAAAGGCTCCATCACCGGCCAGGGCATGAAGCAGGCCGCCTGATCCGGCAATCGGCTTTGCGATCTTCCTTGCCGTCCTGATATGATTTCGAAGCCTCGGGATTCCGGTCCCGGGGCTTCGTGCGCATCGGGGGCTTTTCTTGATTACCGTCTACGGTTTGAAAAACTGCGACACCTGCCGCAAGGCCCTCGCATGGCTCGGTGAGCAGAAGATCGCGCATCGTGTCGTCGATCTGCGCGCCGACGGCATCTCGCGCGAGGAGATCGCTCGTTTCGTGAAAACGGTCGGTGCCGAAAAACTCGTCAACAAGGCGAGCACGACATGGCGCGGTCTTCCCGACGAGGTAAAGGACGTCTCGACGGATGCGAAGGTCGTCGATCTGCTCGCGGCCAATCCCACGCTCATCAAGCGCCCCGTCTTCGATGCGGGCAAAACCGTGGTCGTCGGCTTTCGCGACGCTGAAAAAGCCGCCGTCAGGGCGATGGCCAAATGACGCTCCGCGCGCGCATCCGCGTGCAGCACCCGCTTTCCCTTCCCATCGAGACGCCGCGCCTCGTGCTGCGGGATTTCCGCAAGGCCGATTTCGAGGCGGTGCATGCCTATGCTTCGCTCGAAGAGGTTGCGCGCTTCATGATCTGGGGACCCAATACGCCGGCGCAGAGCCGTGCGGCGATCGACGGCTTCATAGAGGACCAGCGCGCCAAGCCGCGCATCGTTTTCGATCTCGCAATCACATTGAAGCCGAAGAAGCGCGTCATTGGCGGTGCGGGTCTGCGCATCACTGACTGGGAGAGCCGGACCGGCGATCTCGGCTATGTCCTGCATCCGGATTATTGGGGCCATGGGCTCGCCGAAGAGGCGGCGCGGGCGCTGCTCGATGCCGGCTTCACCGATCTCGGGCTCCGGCGCATCGTCGCCAGTTGCGACCAGCGCAACAGGGCGTCCGCCCGTGTCATGGAGAAGCTCGGCATGCGCCGCGAAGGCGCCTTCCGTCAGTCCCGGCTCATCCAGGACCATTGGCGCGACGAATATCTCTACGCGATCCTTGCCGAGGAATTTCTGGATTAGCGGCGCCGGTCAATCGGTCTCTTTGATCTCGTTTCCACGGCGGATCAGGAACTCGATCCATGTGCCCCGGTCGCGGGTTTCGACGAGTTCATGGCCGGTCTCCGCACAGAAATGCGGCAGGTCGATGCGCGACACGGGATCTGTCGTGAAAACGCGGAGCAGCCTTCCGGGTTCGAGCCTCTGGAGCCGCTTTTTTGTGCGCAGCACCGGCAATGGGCATTTCTGGCCCATCACGTCGAGCAGCAATTCGCCGTCATCCGGGTTCTGGTTTTCCTGGGCGTCGCCCATCCGCAATGGTCTCCTCAAAAGCCGGCGGATCATGGCGTCTCCGGCCTGCTCTGTCACCCGGCCAATGGGTATTTCCCTTATTTTCCGGCTTTCCTTGACCTCCCGGAGGCTTGCCGGGCATAACAGGCCCAACACTCATAAGCACGATAGACGCTAGGGAAACTGGAGCGCGGAATGGGCCTTTTCAGGCGAATGAGGAATGAGATCGTCTATGTCCGGGCGGCGCTCAGAACGCTGAAGCGCGTCGGCGATATCTACAAGACGCCGAACAGGACGTTCCCCGATACGATCGAGGATTTCGCGAAGTCGAAGCCGAACAATATCGCGATCTATTTCGAAGACCGGAAGATCACCTATCGCGAACTCGACCAGGCGGCGAACCGCTATGCCCGCTGGGCGCTGGCGCAGGGCATCGGCCGGGGCGATGTAGTCGCGGTGATGATGGAGAACCGGGCGGAATATGTGATCGCCTGGCTCGGCATCCTGAAGGCGGGCGCGGCGGCGGCACTCATCAACACCAATCTCACCAAGGGACCGTTGGCGCACAGCCTCAACATTTCGGGTGCGACGCATCTGGTCCTCGGCTCCGAACTCGCCGACTCCTACACAACCGCTGTCGACCAGCTCGAGCATCCCTTCACCGTCTGGACGACGGGCCATCCCGTGCAGGGCATGCAGAATCTCGATGCGGCGCTTGCGCAGCAATCGGGCGACGCGCTGCCCGAAGGGACGCGCAAGGATCTCACGCTCAACGACAACGCGCTGTTCATCTATACAAGCGGTACGACGGGAAACCCGAAAGCGGCGCGGCTTCCGCATGCGCGCGTGCTCACCATGATGAACGGCTTCTCGGCGGCGGCGAACGCCAAGGAGAGCGACCGCATGTATATCGCGCTGCCGCTCTATCACTCGGCGGGCGGCGTCTGCGCGGTCGGCACGACGCTGACGGTCGGCGGTTCGATCATCATCCGTCGCAAATTCTCGGCGCGGGAATTCTTCAACGATTGCCGGAAATACGACGCGACGCTTTTCCAGTATATCGGCGAGCTTTGCCGCTACCTGCTCAACACCGAAAAGCAGCCGAAGGAAAACCGGCACAAGATCCGCCTCGCCATCGGCAACGGGCTTCGTCCGGAAATCTGGCCGGCCTTCCAGAAGCGCTTCAAGGTGCCGAACATCCTCGAATTCTACGGCGCGACCGAAGGCAATGTGGCGCTGATGAATTACGACGGCACGGTGGGCTCGGTCGGCCGTGTGCCGGGTTGGGCGAAGAAGCGCTTCAACGTCGAACTGGTGCGCTTCGACCTAGAATCCGAGACGGTGGTGCGCGGGCCGGACGGTTTCTGCATCAAATGCGCGCCGGGCGAGGCGGGCGAGGCGATCGGCAAGATTTCCAACGATCCGCACACGCCGACGGGCCGCTTCGACGGCTACGCGAAGAAGGAAGAGACCGAGAAGAAAATCCTGCGCGACGTCTTCGAGAAGGGCGACGCCTGGTTCCGCACCGGCGATCTGCTGCGTCAGGACAAGCTCGGATATTTCTATTTCGTCGATCGCATCGGCGACACGTTCCGCTGGAAAGGCGAGAACGTCTCGACGGCGGAAGTCTCGGAAGCGATCTCGGTTTTCCCCGGCGTCCTCGAGGCCAATGTCTACGGCGTCCATGTGCCGGGGGCCGATGGCCGCGCCGGCATGGCGACCGTCGTCGCCGACGGCGATTTCGATCTCGACAAGTTCCGCAAGCATCTCGACAAGGAGTTGCCGGAATATGCGCGGCCGCTCTTCGTCCGCTTGAGCCACGGCATGGAAATCACCGGCACGTTCAAGCAGCGCAAGGTCGAGCTCGTCAAGGAAGGCTTCGATCCGCGCGAGATCAAGGACGCGATCTATTTTCGCTCGCCGGTCGACGGCCATTTC
>CAISYL010000227.1 GCA_903889655.1 uncultured Alphaproteobacteria bacterium
ATGACAATCGGATGCTCGTCATTGGATGCAACGTAACGAAACAGCCGCGCCAGTTCGTCGTGGTCTTTCGGATTATCAAAGACCTTCGCGCCCATGAGCTTGCGGAGGTATTTTACAGAAACCTGAGACTGCTTATAAAACACCGTTCCGCGAACTTGCGTCGCGAGCTCTTCGTTTTCTGTGTTGTCGTCTTCCTCGTCAAACTCCGCACATTCGTCATCAAGCAGCTCATACGCTACCGGCTTAATGTGGAACTTTCGCAACGGTGGCTCTGTATGATCTGCGCGGAATTCGACAAGTCCGAGATCAATCTGTTTCTGCATTTCCTCTGGCTTGCTGTAAATCCAGCCGCGTTCAGGCACTTTACAAGGCTGCTTCGTGATCGGGTGTTCCACGTCATATCGCGGACCATCGCCGCCCGGCCACGAAATATCGCGGTCGCGCCAAGGGCCATTGACATCGACGCGCTTATACCGGCTCCACTTCTTTGAGGGATGCCCCTTCGGCAAGGCCGCGAACCAAAACTGAAGATGAGCTTCAATGGCTTTGTCGTCGTCACCGTGTTGGGCACGAAGCCTAAGGTACTCTTCCCATATTTCGCGTGCTCCCGGCTTTTCTTCACGCCAAACGGATTTCGCCTCCTTCAAGGCAAGCAAAGATCGCGCGTAGACCAGAATATATTCGTGACCGACGGACAAAAGTTTGGCGTCATTCTTTCTGCCCTTTTCCCATACCATTTGGGCGATGAAATTTTCCGATCCCAATACTTCGTCGCAAAGCAGCCGAAGGTTGCATACTTCAGCATCGTTGATGCTGATCAGAATGACGCCTTCTTCCTTCAGCATCTGCCGCGCCATCGAGAGGCGCGGATACATCATCGAAAGCCAATTGGAATGAAGCCGCCCGGCTTTTTCGGGTGTACTTGTTGTCATATCGCCGGTTTCGGTCATTTGGCCGGTTTGGCGAAGATAGGCCGCAAGCGGGTCCGAAAAATCGTCGTGATAGATGAAGTCGTTACCAGTGTTGTAAGGCGGATCGATATAGATCAGCTTCACGCGCCCAAAATAGGATTTGTAGAGGAGCTTCAAAACCTCAAGGTTCTCGCCTTCGATGAACACATGCCGCGCATCGTCGAAGTTCACGCTTTGCCCGCGTTCGGGAACCAAGGTTGCCCTGGACGGGGCCTGCAACATCGCAATCGCGTCGCGCTTGCCCGGCCAATTCAACCCATAGCGTTCCGAACCCGTGGCCACTGCGTCGCCTGCCAGTTCGGCAAGGCGTTCCAGATCCAACTGGCCGTCCGTAAATACTTCCGGAACTACGTCTTTCAGGCGCGCCAGCAATTCGGTCTTCATGTCGGGAGTGTATTCGTCGATTCGATCTGCCTTGATTGTCATCTATGATGCCAGCTGTGGAAGTGGTTCGACGGGGGCGGTCATTGCTGCTCCCAAGGACGGAAGATTGAAGATTGGTGAGTAATCTAATTCAATGGAGCTTGGAAGGAGAAACGGAATAATGTTTTCCTCTCGTTCCCCTCACCACCTCTCCGCCGCCCGCGCCACCGGCCCGTCATCCGTCAACGAAATATGCGTCAGCGTCTGCTCGTCGTGGTTCATGCGCCAGGAGAGCATCTTCTGCGCGTAGGCCGCGACGGTGGCGAGATAATCCGGGTCGCCCGCGCGGTTGATGAATTCGCCGGGGTCGCGGGTCAGGTCGAAGAGCAGCGGCGGCAGCGACGTGAAGTGGACGTATTTGAACTTCTCGTCGCGGATGATGTTCATCGTGCATTGATGCAGCGTCAGGTCGAGCGCGCGTTCTGCTGCGTCGTCGGCCGGGTCGCGGAAGTCGAATTCCCAATGCGCGGCGTCGCGCCAGCGGGCGGGTTCGGCCCCTGCGAGGAAGGCGTTGAGCGGCTTGCCGTCGCATTGCAGCGGCGTCGCGAGGCCGAGCGCCGTCAGCATGGTCGGCATGATGTCGATATTCTCGGTGAAGCGGCGGACAACGCGCCCGCGCGTCGCGTCGGCTTGGACGCGCGGATCGCGGATGATCAGCGGAATATGGTAGGAGGCGTCGAAATAGCCGCCCTTGCCGAGCAGCCAGTGGTCGCCCATCTGCTCGCCATGGTCGGAGGTGAAGACGATCAGCGTGTTGTCCCAGAGCCCGCGCGCCTTCAGGAACTCAACGAGCCGGCCGATCTCCGCGTCGACGCGGCTCATCAGCCCGTAATAGACGGCCTTCTGCCTGCGGAGCTTCTTCTCGTTCGCGGAGGCGCGGAAGAGGCGGCGCGAAAGCTGATGCGCGAGCCAGGGATGCTGGCGGCCTTCGTCCTCCGGCGTCGCCGCCCGCGTGAAGCCCGGCACCGCCGCCGGGTCGTACATCGCGTTCCAGGGTTCCGGCGCGACGAAGGGCGGATGAGGGCGCAGGAGCGAGAGATGAGCGACGAAGGGCGTCGCCTTCGCCTCGGCCGCGTCCATGTAGTCCATCAGCCGGTCGACGAGGAAGGCAGTGTCGTCCTCCGCCGCCGGATAGATCAGCGGCTTCGGTACCGCCGCGCCGTCCTCGTAATCGGCGCCGGGTTCGCGCTCGCCATAGGCAAAGCGGATGTCGGCGGGCACGGGGTAGCCCTTCGTCTTCAGATCATCCGTCCACGGCGTCGGCCAGCTTCCCATCATGCAGACGGGGCGGATGCCCGGCAGCGGGCCCTCATAGGTCAGGAGCCAGGGGCTGTCCGGCTCTTCCTCGCGCGGGTCGCGGGCCGTGTCCGTATAGCCGAAGAGCACCGGGTCGAAGCCCGCGCGGCCCACTTCCTTCGCCCAGTTGGTGTGCCGCGCGTCGAGCGGCGTGCCGTTGGTGCCCGAGCGGTGGTTCTGCAGATACATGCCCGTGTGGAGCGAGGCGCGCGACGGCCCGCAGGGAACCGCGTTTGCGTAATGCCGCGCGAAGAGAACGCCCTCCGCCGCCAGCGCGTCGAGATGCGGCGTCCTGACCGTCGGGTGCCCCAGCGTGGAGAGGCATTCGCCGCGCCACTGGTCGGCCGTGATGAAGAGGATGTTGAGCGGCCGGTCGGTGGGGGCGGGGGCGGGGCGCGCGTCGGCGTCTGACGTCGGGGCGGAGGAGGGCATAAGCGGGGTCCGGGGATTATTTTTGTGAGTCTCTTTTCGACTCTACGTTACCCCGGTGACGGTCTCGCGAAGAAATGAATCGTCATTTCTCTGGCGGCGTCTTTTGCGTCACTTTTACCCTCTCCAAAACCGTCCTTTACCTCGCCAAAACCGCATGCTACCTCACCACGTCGCTTACGCTGGTTTGGCGCGGGGCGAAGGGGCTAAACCGTTATAACTGTTCAAGAATCCGGCATCAGACATGACCAAGATCATCTTCAAGGAACATGACGGCAAGGAGCACGCCGTCGAGGTCGAGAACGGCATGACCGTCATGGAAGCCGCGATCAAGAACATGATCCCCGGCATCGATGCCGACTGCGGCGGCGCCTGCGCCTGCGCGACCTGCCACGTCTATGTCGATCCCGCCTGGATGGAAAAGGTCGGCAAGCCCGAGAGCATGGAAGAAGACATGCTCGACTTCGCCTTCGACGTCCGCGAGAACTCGCGCCTCTCCTGCCAGATCAAGGTCACGGATGCGCTCGAGGGTCTCGTCGTCACGACGCCTGAAAAGCAGTTCTGACAGCGCTTTTTTCGCTTACGCGCCGGTCTTGCGGGTCTTCGCGTCGAAGATCCCGTACTCATGCTCGATCGACTTCTCGATGAGGAGCCGCCACACCGGCTCGGCGATGGCGTGCGAGAGCCCGTGCTGGTCGGCTGCCGCCAGCGCCTTCTGCACCACGTCCTCGATCCGCGCTTCGTCGCGCACCGCGTTGCGCTCGCCCTTGATGTGGCCCGCCTGCTCGATATAGCCCTGCCGTTCGGCGAGCAGCTTCGCCAGTTCGCGGTCGATCCGGTCGATTTCCCGCCGAACCTCCGCCATCGTGTGACACTTGACCATGTTGCTCTCCGGGCCTCGACGCGGTTATCCCCGCATCTGCGAAGGCGCGTAACATAGTTGGTGATAGCCCCTTGTCACTCGCGAAATTTTTCTGATTTTCGTGAAAAACGACACGGGCCGGGCGGCGATTTTCGAGGCTGCAGATTTCGCTTGGCGGCGCGGTTTCGGAGACCTATATAAGCGGCGCTTGATGTGAAATATAAAAAACAACACAAAATTCCGGTATTTACTGGCAATCAGTGGTGACAGAGATGGCTGAAGAGACGATCACGACCGACGTAGTCATTATCGGCGCGGGCCCCGTCGGCCTTTTCGCCGTCTTCGAGCTTGGCCTGCTCGACCTCAAAGCCCATCTGATCGACATCCTCGACCGGCCGGGCGGCCAGTGCGCCGAGCTCTATCCCGAAAAGCCGATCTACGACATTCCGGGTCTGCCGCTCGTTACCGGTCAGGAATTGACCGACCGTCTGATGGAGCAGGCAGCACCCTTCCATCCGCAGTTCCATTTCAACGAAATGGTCGAGCAGGTCGAGCAGCAGCCCGACGGCAGCTGGCTTGTGAAGACCGACGGCGATCTCGTCTTCAACACCAAGGTCATCGTCATCGCCGCCGGCGGCGGCAGCTTCCAGCCGAAGCGTCCGCCCATCCCCGGCATCGAGGAATATGAAGGCAAGTCGGTCTTCTATTCCGTCAAGAAAATGGAAAGCTTCCGCGGCAAGAACGTTCTGATCTCTGGCGGCGGCGACAGCGCGCTCGACTGGACGATCAACCTGCAGCCCATCGTCAATTCGATGCAGCTCATCCACCGCCGCGACGGCTTCCGCGCCGCGCCCGCTTCCGTCAACGAGATGCACCGTCTCGTGCAGGAAGAGAAGATGAAGTTCCATCTCGGCCAGGTGACGAAGCTGCATGGGAGCAATGGCCAGCTCGAAGGCGTGACCATCAAGGGCAACGACAATGTCGATTTCGACATCGCTTGCGACACGCTGCTGCCTTTCTTCGGACTCACCATGAAGCTCGGCCCCATCGCGAACTGGGGCCTCAATCTCCATGAGAACCTCATCCCGGTCGACACCGAGAAATTCGCGACCAACGCGCCGGGCATCTACGCCGTCGGCGACATCAACACCTATCCGGGCAAGCTGAAGCTGATTCTGTCGGGCTTCCACGAGGTCGCGCTGATGGCGCAGGCCGCCGCCCGCCACGTCAATCCGGAAGCCAAGATCACCTTCCAGTACACGACTTCATCGACGAGCCTGCAGAAAAAGCTCGGCGTCGCCTAGGCGAAGGGGAAGATGCGAAATCCGGCGAGGCATGGCATAGTTTCGGCATGACCTACGAAAACGCCCTCCGTCTCTGCTATGTCATCTTCGCGCTGAGCATCGTATCGCTCGCGATCGTGATCGCCACGTTCGTGCTGCACCTTCAGGTGCCCTCGGGGCAATTTCGACTGCTGATGGGCGTCGGCTATCTCTGGCCCGGCGCTGCCTTCGCCATTGCGTGGTTCAGGAAGAAGATCGAGCAGCAGGGCTGACCTGCGCACGCTACCCCAATCGGACGATGTGACAGTCGGTTCCCCGGACCAGCATCGAAGCCGGTCAATCGCGGGGAAGAGCCATGGCGTCGTCCGAAAGCGCAGTCGCCGACTGGAGCGCATCCAGACCCATCCTGTGGTGGGCCGCTCTCGGCGTTTTCTTCACCATCGTCCAGCTTACCGTCATCGGCGCATGGGTGTTCTCCGACAAATTCATCGCGATCGATCCCGGTCCGGATGTTCTGCCGCAGACAAGCCGCATCGCCATGTGGGGCGTCGCATTGATCTTCGGTGGTTCCGGAATTTTCGCCGTGGCCTGGCTTCTCCGGAGCATGTTGCGCGGCGAACGCTTCACGACATTCCAGACGTTGATGGTCGGTCTCTGGACATGTACCTGGCAAGACCCGACGCTCAACGCCTTGCGGCCCGTCGCTGTCTACAATTCCCATTATCCAAATCGCGGCTCGTGGTCCGAATTGTTTCCGTTCTGGCTCAGCCCCAACGGCTCGCGCAACCCCGAGCCGGTGACTTTCATGTCAGGGCTCTACATCTTTATGGTGCCGCTCTGGGTCATGTTCAGCCTTCAGATGATGCGGGCGGCAAAGCGGATTTGGCCCGGCCTCAATCCGCTCCAGCAAATGGTCTGTGCTCTCGTCGTCGTCGCCGCGGTCCAGACGCTTGCCGAAGTTGTGATGATCGATGTCGAGATATTCGCCTATGGCGGCGCCATCCACGCGCTGACACTTTTTCCCGGCACGCCGCATCAGTTCCCAATCTATGAAGCGGTCTTCTGGGCAGTCGGCATGATCGCCTGCGCGGCGCTCGTCGAATGGCCCGACAGGGACGGCTTGCTTGCCGTGGAGCGCGGATTGCCACAGCTCGCTCTCTCGATGCGCTCGGCCAATATCCTGCGGTCGATCGCGGTTGCCGGCTTCGCCAACCTCGCCATCATGTTCTATTATTTTGCGATGGCCCTCAGCGCGCTTTACGCCGACCGCTGGACGGAGACGCTGCCGAGCTACTTCCAGAATGGTATCTGTGGCCCGGGCTCGGGCTATGCTTGCCCGGCGCCGGAGCGTTCCGTTCCGACGATCCATACAGCCCCGGATCCGGCTTTGCTGCCGTCCGGATAGCTGGACAAATCTCCCTTCAAGCTGCCAAAAGAGGGAAGGGAGTTACCAATGAAGCGATTTGTTTTCATCTGCCTTTTCATGCTCGCCGTGCAACCGGCTCTTGCGGGCTCTGGCGCGATCGAGACGAAGCTCTATTTCGGTCTCAGTATCGCCGGTGGCGGCCGTGTCAGCGAGCAGCAATGGCAAAGCTTTGTCGCCGGTACTGTGACGCCGCGCTTTCCCGATGGATTGACGATAGTGAAGGCCACAGGGCAGTGGCGCGACCCCAGGGGAAAATCCTCCAAGGTCATTTCCGAGCCGACCAGGATCGTTGTCATCGTCCATCCCGAAACCGCTGCGGCCGCGAAGGCGATCGGCGAAATCCGCCAGGCATATGTGAAACGTTTTCATCAGCAGTCGGTTTTGCAGACCGATCAGCAGGTGAACATCGTCGAGTGACGTTTCGCGTCTGGACAGGTGGAGGTGTCCTTGCAAAACCGGGCCATGCTCAAGACAGAGACATATCTGGAAAAGAGCTTCGAGCTCTGGCCCGGCCTGTTGCGTTTCGTTGCCTCGGGTGATGATGCTCACGCAGCGCTCGATGCTGGAATGGATGCTGCGCGCGATATGGCGGGAGTGCTCATGGCAGACGCGGAACTGGTCGCGGAGGCGCACGGTTCGGTGGATTTTCTGCCGCGTGGTCTTGCCGGACGGCAAGTCCTCGATGCTGTGCGTTCGCTGGCGCGGGCGGTTGGCGCGACGAAGTCTGACGACTTGCCGCCTTCGCTCGTTGGATTGCCGGGAGCCGTTTGCGACATCGCGCTCGACGCGATGCGAAGCGCCGGGGCTAACAATTTTGTTCTTGCGATACTGGGCGATGCGCTCGCCTTTCACGTTGAAGGCGGGGCGAGCCTGGTGGCGGACATTTCCGTGCCGTCCGTATCTGGCGAGTTTCTGCGCGCATTGGGCGACGGACAGGCGGGCGGTGTGGCGATTGCCGGCGCGCAGGCGCATTTCCCGACATCCGGCATCGCGGATCGTGTTGTCGTGCAGGCAAAGAGCGCCGCGCTGGCCTCGCTGGCCGCAGCTCACGTCGCCGACGGCATGACGGCGCCCGGCATGCGGCGCCGAAGAGGACGGATCGCCGATCCGCTCGTCGCCCGCGCGGTCGAGGGGCGTGCGCTTGTGGACGATGTCGGCTTGCTGCCGCCGGAGGAGATATGGGATGCGCTTTCGGCCGGCATAAGGCGTGCGAACGCCTTGCGCGAAAACCGTCTGCTGCGAGCGGCGGCGCTTGGTCTCAAGGGACGTGGCCGCACCATCGGCCCCATCGACGGCGACCGCCTGTTGCGCTTCGGCGTTTCCGAGTGGCGATAAGTCGGCGACGTGCGCATAATCTCCCGAGAGAAACGGGGAGAGGCGCATCATGGGCTTTTACGAAAAGCATATCGTTCCGCATATCATCAACTGCGCCTGCGGTTCGAAGCCGATCCGTTACCAGCGCAAGAAGGTCGTGCCGATGGCGGAGGGCACAGTGCTGGAGATCGGTATCGGCACGGGGCTCAATCTCCCTTATTACGACCCAGCAAAGGTGAAGAAGGTGATCGGTCTCGATCCGTCCGAGGCCTCGTGGAAACTAGCTGGCGAGCGGGCCAGGGATTTGCCGTTTCCGGTTGAGTTCGTCGGTCTGCCGGGTGAACAGATCCCGCTGGACGACAAGAGCGTCGACACGGTGCTCGTCACCTTCAGCCTCTGCACGATTCCGGATCCTGTGAAGGCGCTCGAGGGTATGCGTCGTGTGCTGAAGCCGGGCGGACGGCTCGTCTTCTGCGAGCACGGGGCTGCGCCCGATGCCGATGTGCTCAAATGGCAGAACCGCGTCAATCCGGTCTGGCGCGTACTTTTCGGCGGCTGCAATCTCAACCGCCGGATGCCGTCGCTCATCGAGAGCGCGGGGTTCAGGATCGCAGACCTTCAAACCATGTATCTGCCGTCGACGCCGCGTGTCGCAGGCTTCAACTATTGGGGCACGGCGCAGAGCGCGTGACCCTGAATTCCGGTTTGACTCTCATTGGCGCTAAGATTAGAACAAAATAGGAACAACCTACAGGTCAGTCTCAATGTCCGGAACTTCCAAGGCCGGGCTGCTCGCGGATTTGCGCGCGCGTATTGCTCCTTATGAAGCTCCTCTCCGCGAAGAGGAGACACGCGTCGTTTCGTTGGGAGATGTCATCGACGAAACGTTGCCTTCGGGTGGCCTCCGGTGCGATGCGCTGCATGAGGTGGCGGCGCTGGGCTATGGCGACATAGGTGCGGCTATGGGGTTCATGGCGGCGCTTGTCTCGCGCTTTACCGAAGCTTCGCCGTTGGCACCGGTTCTCTGGTGCGAGGGGAGCCATACGCCTTTCGATTTCGGCGGGCTTTATGGGCCCGGACTTGCGGCCTTTGGGCTCGATCCGACGCGGCTCGTCATCGTGACGCCATCGCGCGAGGTCGAACTTCTATGGACTCTGGAAGAGGCGCTGCGGCTCGGTGCTTTCGCGGCGGTCGTCGGTGAAATTGATGCGAGCGCACGGGCCTTCGATCTTACCGCGACACGGAGGTTGCAACTGGCGGCAGAGGAGGGTGGCTCGCCGGCCCTTCTTTTGACCGGTCATCAGAATGTGGGCACGAGCGCCGCCGTCACGCGCTGGCGCATTGCCTCGGCGCCGAGTTCGGTGGGGCTCCGGCTGGAAGGTCAGTCTACGGAACTTCCAGGCCGGCCGCGCTGGAACGTGACGCTGGAACGTTGTCGCGGCGCCGAAGGCGGCGCATCGTGGCTTGCCGAATGGGACAGGACACGTCTGGAGATTGCCGTGCCGCATCGAAGGGTTGCGGAACGGAAAAAAGCGGAATTGAAACTGGTGGGATGAGCCGAAACCCATCACCACCAATAGGGCGGGCCATAACGCGGGCCCCACCAGGGCGGAGGCATGGTGTTGGCGCGATCGATGGCGCGCGTATTGTCTTCCTGCGCGCGAATTTCCTTGAGTTTCAGCATGCAATTTCCGAAGCCGTTCGAACCCGGCTTGAAGCCGAGGCTCTGGCATTCCTGCTCATCGGCATGCCGCTGAGCGGCATCCGCGGCTGCCTGCTCCTCAGGACTGACACAGGCGGCAAGCGTGAGAAGCATTGCCACCGCCAACCATTTACGCATTTACATCTCCTCGGAACCTAAAAGCCGTGAACGACGCCGACACCAAGACCGAAATTGACATTGGGCGATTGGGAGCCGGCTTCTTTTGCGCGGATTTCCTTCAACTTCAACCGGCAATTGCCATAGGGCTCCGTCCCGGGCTTGAATCCGAGGTCGATACAATTCTGGTTATCGACAGCATCGAGCCGCGCCTGTTCAGCTGCAGGGTCGGCGCAAGCGGTTGCCAGCAACCCGATGATACCCGCGGCGCTCATCGCCAAAGCCCGTCTGATTTTCATCTTCACGCCTCTCATTGATGCTCTCATCTTAAACGTGAACAAGGCGAAACGGCGGCATTCGATTTCACATTTTTTTGACTCGCCTTTTGATCCGAAGAGAGTCACATTTATGTTCTTGTTTTGTTCTTATATCGGATGGCGTGTTGATGATCGGGCGGCGACGGATCGTTGCGGTCTTCCTGCCGCATTGGCCGATGGATCGGCTCTTCAGGGTGCTGAATGGGAAGGGCGGCAAGCCGGTCGACCGCAGGCTTCCGCTTGCACTTGCGGCCCCCGCGCAGGGCGGGCTTCGCATCACCGCGCGCAATCGTGCCGCAGCGGAAGAAGGCATTGTCCAGGGCCAACTCGTCGCTGACGCCATGGCGCTTTGTCCTCGCCTCGATGTGAGGGAGGCAGATCCCGCTGCCGATGCGGCCGCGTTGAAGAGGCTCGCCGACTGGTGCGGGCGTTACACGCCCTGGACGGCACCGGATGCGCAAGGGCACGGTGAAGAGCCGGACGGCATTCTCATGGATGTCACGGGCTGCGATCATCTCTTTGGCGGTGAAGGCGCGCTTCTCGACGATCTCGTGGCGCGGTTGAGAGGTTTCGGCATTTCGGCCCGCGCCGTCTCCGCGGCGACGCCGGGGGCAGCCTGGGCGCTTGCCCGCTTCGGAGAAGCGCCCATCTTTGTCCTGCCTGCAGGCGAAGAGGAACGAGCCCTCAAAAACCTTCCCGTCAGCGCCTTGCGTCTTTCCCCGAACATATCCGAGGGTCTTCACAGGCTCGGCCTGAAGCGCATCGGCGATCTCTATGGCCGCCCGCGCGCGCCCATCACGGCGCGTTTCGGTCCCGAGATCGCGCGCCGCCTCGACGAAGCGCTCGGCCGTGCGTCGGAGCCGATCTCCCCCGAAATGCCGCTGGTGCCGTTCCGTGCCCGGCTTCTGTTCGCTGAAGGTCTGACCCGTATCGAGGATATCGAGACCGCGACGGAGCGGCTCGCCGTCGAGCTCTGCGATCTGCTCACGCGCGATCTGAAGGGCGCGCGACGGCTTGAGCTGCTGCTTTTCCGCGTCGATGGCGAAGTGACGAAAATTCTCGCCGGCACAAGTGCACCCTCGCGCGAGGCGCGTCACATCGCACGGCTTTTTCGTGAAAAGCTGAAACAGGCCGGCGATGACTTCGATGCAGGCTTCGGTATCGAAGCGATGAGCCTTGCGGCCCTCACTGTCGATGCCATGGCGCCCTCACAAGGTTCATTGTCCGATGAGCGGCACAGTGCGGAGGACATCGACGCGCTGATCGACAGGATCGGCAATCGTCTCGGGCCGGCGCGTGTGCGCAGGCTGCGTCCTTACGCGAGCCATATACCTGAACGAGCTGTTGTAGCTGTTCCTGCCATGGGGGAAGCGCCGCCGGCTTCCTCCTTCATCTCGCCCCATGACTGGCGCATCCCGGATCTGCAGCGTCTCGATGGCGTGGTGGGGCGCCCCTTGCGCATGCTCGCCTGCGCGGAGCCGATCGAGGTGACAGCCGAAGTCCCGGAAGGACCGCCGCATAGCTTTCGCTGGCGCCGTGTCCTGCATCATGTCGTGAGAGCGGAAGGACCGGAACGTATCGCGCCCGAGTGGTGGCGTCGCGACGAGGGCCGCACGCGTGACTATTACCGTGTCGAAGATAAGGAAGGTCGCCGATTCTGGCTCTATCGCGACGGCCTCTATACGCGCGATGCGGAACTGCCGCGCTGGTACCTGCATGGAATTTTCGGGTGATGATGAAAACGAGGGGTGAAAAGTGATCCGCTTTTCCCGCAAGGGCGGTTTTGCCGAACTTGCCGTGATGACAAATTTCAGTTTTCTGCGCGGTGGCTCCCATGCGGATGAACTGGTTCTGGCTGCAAAGGCGCTCGGCCTCACTGCGATTGGCGTCGCGGACCGCAATACGCTTGCAGGCGTGGTACGCATG
>CAISYL010000228.1 GCA_903889655.1 uncultured Alphaproteobacteria bacterium
CAATATCCAATTAAACTGACATCGGCGACGAGGCTGACGATCTGTCATCTTCGTTCGAATATGAGAAAGGCGAGCGGATGATCAGAACGGCCGTACTGGGCGCCTGCCTTTTTGTCTTCTGGCTGGCTCTGTCCGGACACACGACGCCGTTCCTGCTCGCCATGGGCGTCCTTTCGGTACTGCTGACTGTCGTCCTCATACGGCGTATGGACGGGATCGACGACGAAACGGTGCCGCTTCAGCTGAGGCCGCGACTGGTCGCCTACTGGATCTGGCTGGCGGTGGAGATCGTCAAGTCGAACGTTGCGGTAAGCAGGATCATCCTCAGCCGCAAGCCGGCATTGGCGCAACGGTTCATCCTTGTACCGACCAGCCAGACGAGCGACATGGGCCGGGTGATCTTCGCCAATTCGATCACACTGACCCCCGGCACCGTAACGGTCGAAACCGAAGAGCGCCGCTTTATCGTGCATGCGATCAACGAAGCGGCAGCGGATCTAACCGCCCTGGCCGACATGGACCGGCGCGCAAATGGCGCCGAGGCCCGTCCATGACCATGATCGCGGCGTCCACAGCCGGCCTCCTGATTGCCATGATACTCGTTATCATTCGCAGCTTTGCCGGGCCGACGCTCTACGACCGGGTTCTGGCGGTGAACTCCTTCGGGACGCTGACCGTGTTGCTGATCGGACTGCTCGGATTTCTGACCGGGCGGCCGGACTTTCTGGATATCGCCCTCGTCTATGCGCTCATCAATTTCGTCGGCACGATTGCGGTGCTGAAATTCTTCCGTTACCGCCTGCTCGGCCGGGCATCTCCGGGCAGGACATTCGGCGAGGAGCAAGTCTAATGGACAATCCTGTAGGCATGCTGACCGAAGGATTGAGCTGGCTTTCGCTCGGCATCGGGTTCGTCTTTCTTCTCATCGGTGCGGTCGGGCTGATCCGGTTGCCGGATTTCTGGTCGCGGCTCCATGCCGCGGGCATCATCGATACCGCCGGGGCCGGCTTCATCCTTCTTGGGCTCATGCTTCACGCCGGCTTCGGCCTCGTCACAGTGAAGCTGCTGCTGATCGCCGTCTTCATCTTCATCGCCAGCCCGACCGCGACGCATGCCATCGCCAATGCAGCTTTCGCCGTCGGGCTGCGGCCTGTCGACCTCGCCGAAGATCAGAGCGGCAAATTCGACGGGAGCCCGCGCCCATGAACGAGATTGCCGTCGACATCGTGCTTCTCGCCCTGCTCGCCGCGACGGCCATCGCAATCGCGCGGCTGCGAAACCTCTTTGCCGTCGCGATGCTCGCCAGCGTCTTCAGTCTGCTCGCCGCCGGCCTTTTCGTCAGCCTCGATGCGGTCGACGTTGCCTTCACCGAGGCTGCGGTCGGCGGCGGTATTTCGACGGTGCTGATGCTGGGCGCTCTGGCGCTGACGACGCGGGAGGAAAAGAAGGCGAGCCGTCCGACCTGGGTTCCGCTGCTCCTTTGCGCGGTGACGGGTGCCGCCCTCATCTATGGCACGCTCGACATGCCGCGCTTCGGCGCCGCCGATGCCCCGGCGCAGCAGCATGTCGCGCCGGATTACATCGCGCGGGCGATGCCCGAGACCGGGGTTCCCAACATCGTGACCGCCGTGCTGGCGAGCTATCGCGGCTACGACACGCTCGGGGAGACCACGGTGATCTTCGCGGCGGCGACGGCCGTTCTGCTGCTGCTCGGCTTCGGACGGCGCAAACGCGGGAAAGAGCGGGAATGAACCACCACCTCGTGCTTCGCGTCATCGCCAAATTCCTGCTTCCGTTCATCCTCGTCTTCGCGCTTTATGTGCAGTGGCATGGCGATTACGGTCCCGGCGGCGGATTTCAGGCCGGCGTCATCTTCGCCGTGGGTTTCATCCTCTATGCGCTCGTCTTCGGCGTCGAAGCAGTCAAAAAACTTATCCCCGTCCGGGCGACGGTCGGACTGATGTCCGCCGGCGTGTTGATCTATGCGGGAACGGGCATTGCCTCACTTATCCTCGGGTACGACTTCCTCGATTATTCTGGCTTCGGGTCCGATCCGGTACATGGACAGGAATGGGGCATCCTGATCGTGGAACTCGGCGTCGGAATTGCTGTGGCGGGCGCGATGGTCGCGATCTTCACTGCTTTCGCCAGCCGCGCGCCCGAGATCGAGGATAAGGACTGGTGACGATGGATTCCGCGCTGACGCTCATTTTGGGCCACTACAATTACTGGATGGTCGTCATCCTGATGATGCTCGGCCTCTATGTCGCGATCTCGCGCGGCAATCTGATCAAGAAGGTGGTCGGGCTCAATCTCTTCCAGACTTCGGTCTTCCTGCTCTATATCTCGATGGGCAAGGTGGCCGGCGGCACCGCGCCGATCCTGACCGGCAAAACCGACACGGTTTACTCCAACCCGCTTCCCCACGTCCTGATCCTGACGGCCATCGTCGTCGGCATTTCGACGACGGCTCTGGCGCTCGCGCTCATCGTGCGCATTCGCGAGAGCTACGGCACCGTGGAGGAAGACGAAATTCTCGCCATCGAACGCAGGCTCGAGTTTCCGAAAGAGCGGAACGTCTGATGACCGAAGCGTTTTTTCACCATCTGCCGGCCTTGCAGGTCGTGCTGGCGCTGATGGCCGCACCGCTCTGCGCGCTGGTCGGTCCACGCTTTGCATGGTTCGTCGCGCTTGTCGCAGGCCTTATCGCTTTTGCCATCGCCATGACCCTCTTCGCGGGCGTTCTCGACGGGAGTGTCATTTCCTATCACATGGGCGGATGGGCGCCGCCGATCGGCATCGAGTATCGCGTCGACATCCTCAACGCCTTCGTGCTGCTGATCGTGTCCGGCATCGCGGTGTTGACGCTCATCTATGCGCGCAAGAGTGTCGCGGCCGAGATCGATGCGGAGAAGCACG
>CAISYL010000229.1 GCA_903889655.1 uncultured Alphaproteobacteria bacterium
GAGACGCCCGGCCGCGATGCCGACGCCCGTTTCATCGATCCACGTTTCCGCGTCGAGCAATATCCATTCGCCCATCGGCATGCGCGCGAGGTTCATCGACAGATCGCCGTTGAGAAAGGTCCATTCGTGGTTCAGCACCGAGGAAACGCCGTTGCTGAAATCGGCGACCATCGCGGCACGCATCAGCGGTGTATTCAATTCTCCCGCGACGACAGGCCGGATCGAACGGAACCAGCAGGCCGCAGGGCCACCCGCACCGAGGAGGCCGAAGATACCTTTCGCATTCCTGACTTCGAGACCCGAGATGAAGCCGCTGCTCTTGCGGATCGCTTCGTCGATCGGCGAGGATTCCTCCGGCGTCGGCAAGGTCGATTCCTTCTCCGCGATGCCTTTGAGGTCGGGATAATCGGCGCTGCGAATTTTCAGTGCGGTCGCCCGCACGCATTCCTTGTCGCCCGCAAGGAGGCTCACGGCGCAGAGCTGGATTTTCTTTCCCTCGCGAACGACCTCGACCTTGATCTCAAGCGGCGCGATCGGCACCGGGCGCAGCAGGTCAATGGTCAGCCGCGCGACCTGCATCGGCACCGCCGTCGGGATGTGTTCGACCACGCGGGCGATCAGCGACGCAGGTGCGCCGCCATGCTGCATCGACGGATCCCATGGTCCGGCCGCATAGCCGGTCGCCGTGGCCACATCGCCCTTCAGTTCAAAGACGGCGTCTAACGACATCATGCGCTCTCGTTGAACAATTCGCGGCCGATCAGCATGCGGCGGATTTCGCTGGTGCCGGCGCCGATCTCATAGAGCTTGGCGTCGCGCAGCAGGCGGCCCGTCGGGTAGTCGTTGATATAGCCGTTTCCGCCGAGCGTTTGCAGAGCTTCGAGTGCCATCCAGGTGGCTTTTTCCGCCGAATAAAGGATTGCACCGGCCGCGTCCTTGCGCGTGGTCTTGCCGCGATCGCAGGCCTTTGCCACCGCATAGACATAGGCGCGGCAGGCATTCATCGTCGAATACATGTCGGCGAGCTTGCCCTGCATCAGCTGGAAGGTGCCGATGGGTTCGCCGAACTGCTTGCGGTCGTGCACATAGGGCACCACGACGTCCATGCAGGCCTGCATGATGCCGAGCGGCCCGCCCGAGAGCACGGCGCGCTCATAATCGAGGCCCGACATCAGTACGCGCACGCCTTCGTTCAGCTTGCCGAGCACATTCTCCTCGGGCACTTCGCAATCCTCGAAGACGAGTTCCGCCGTGTTCGAGCCGCGCATACCGAGCTTGTCGAGCTTCTGCGCCGGCTTGAAACCCTTGAAGCCCTTTTCGATGATGAAGGGCGTGATGCCTTTCGGCCCCGCCTGCGGATCGGTCTTCGCGTAGACGATCAGCGTTTCAGCGTCCGGCCCGTTGGTGATCCACATCTTGTTGCCGTTGAGGACGTAGCGGTCGCCCTTCTTCTCGGCTTTCAGTCGCATGGAAACCACATCGGAACCGGCACCTGGCTCCGACATCGCCAGCGCGCCGACATGCTCGCCCGAGATGAGCTTCGGCAGGTATTTGTGCTTCTGCGCATCCGTGCCCCAGCGGCGCAGCTGGTTGACGCAAAGATTTGAATGCGCGCCGTAGGAAAGACCGACGCTCGCCGAACCGCGGCTGATCTCTTCCATCGCGACGACATGCTCGAGGTAGCCGAGCCCTGCCCCACCAAATTCCTCCTCCACCGTGATGCCAAGGAGACCGAGACTTCCGAGTTCGGGCCAAAGGTCGCGGGGGAACATATTGGAGGCATCGATCTCGGCGGCGCGCGGCGCGATCCGGTCCGCCGTATAGGACCGCACGGTGTCGCGGATCATGTCGGCGGTTTCGCCGAGGTCGAAGTCAAGGGACTGAAATTCGGAAGTCATGACGGCGGCCTTCTTGATCTGTTTATTTGCCGGTTGTGTAAATATCGACGACATCGGATTGCGTAAAGACCGTGTAGACCCCCGCGCCGGGGCTGCCGCCGATGACGAAGAGCTTGCCATGCGCCGATGCCGCAACCGCGCCATGACGCGGCGTCGGCAGCGACGCGGCGCGGTGCCAGCCATCCCCCTCGAGCACAAAATGATCGGCGAAGGTCTTTGGCGGATAAAGGCTCTCGCCACCGGTCACATGGATATTGCCGTCGAGTACCGCGGCGACGTGACCTTCGCGCGCAACCGGCAGCGACGGTCCGATGCGCCAGGTGCCGCGCGTCGTATCGAAAATATCGACACGCGCGGTCGGTGCGCCGTTCTCCATACCACCGATGACATAGATGTCGCTTCCGCGCGCAACCACGGCGGCATGGGAACGCGGTGCGGGGAGATTCTCCCTTGCCACCGTCCACGCGTCGGCGGCGGGATCGTAGACGAAGACGCGCCCCGCCTCGACGCCGCGACCGCCGATCGCATAAAGCTTGCCGCCGACAGCGGCGAGGCCGAGGCCGATCCGCGCTTCCGGCATCGGCGCCGCGCTGCGCCAGCCGCCCGCGAGATCAAAGATCCAGGCCCCGTTGGTTTCCTCCACCGTCGGCTCGTCGCGCGTGCCGCCCGTCGCGTAGCCTCCCGCGACGTAAATCTTTCCACCGGTCGCCGCGATGCCGAATTGTTCAAGGCCGACCGGCAACGCCACGTCGGCGCGCCAGATGTTGCCGATCGTGTCATAGACTTCGGTGAGCGATCGCGGGCCTGATGTGCTGCCGCCGCCAATTACGTAAAGATCGTCGCCCAGCATGGCCGCGCCGGCATTGGCGCGCGCCGTCGTCATGGGGATGCCTTCGCGCCATGTGTCCGCCAGGGCCTGCCCGGTCAGGCAGAACAGGACGGCTCCCAGCGCAGATGCCATTCGAAAAGGAGAGAAGAGGCGAAACGAAGACAACGAACGCATGGAACGCATGAAGGCCTCGGCTTGACGTAGCCGCCATGTCGGCGGAAGGGCGGGTCGGCGCGAGTGTGCTTTATTTGCGGGCGGCTCGCCAGCGTGCCCGAGCGTTCAAAACACCCGCTCACGCAGCGCGATGTCCCGAAGAACGCCCAAAGAAAAAGCCGGCTACCCTTTCGGGAGCCGGCTCTTCGTCTTGTCCTTGCGGCATGGTGCGGTCGAGAAGACTCGAACTTCCACGGGTTGCCCCACAGCGACCTCAACGCTGCGCGTCTACCAATTCCGCCACGACCGCGCATGTCTCAAGGACGCGCCGATGTAACAAATCCCTCACGGCTACTCAAGCTGCAAATTGAGGGGCGGCGGATTAAGCGGGACGGGCTTCAGATACCGTCGCCGCCCGTGTTGATCGGCAGATGGATGCCGCATTCGTCCTTGTCGCGGCCAACCCAGCGGCCATCGCGGTAGCTGCCGCCTTCCGGCACGCGCTCGGTGCAGGGCATGCAGCCGATGGAGAGATAGCCGTCCTTCACCAGCGGGTGACGGGGAAGCCTGTTCGCGTCGGTGTAGCGCTCAAGTTCCTCCTGACCCCAGAGAGCCAGCGGATTGATCTTGAAGCGCGTCCCCCTGGCGCTGCCGGGCTCGCCGGTGCCGCGCACGGCCTCCTCCTCGATCGGCTCCATGGTCGTCCGGGCGGACGTCTGGAAGCGCTTGCGACCGGTGATCGAGGCCTCGAAGCCCTTCAGGGCGCGTTCGAGCGGCAGAACCTTGCGCACGAAGCAGCAGGCATCCGGGTCGGTATTCCAGAGCGTCCCGTTGGGGTCTTTCTGGATCAGGTCGGCGGGGTGCGGGCCGGCGGCACGGATGTCCGTCAGGCCGAGGCGTTCCTGCAGCCGGTCGCGATAGCGCAGCGTCTCGCCGAAGAGCTTGCCCGTATTGAGAAAGATGACCGGCGTCGTCGGGTCGATCTCGGCCACCATGTGCAGGAGCACAGCCGATTCGGCACCGAAAGAGGAAACGACGGCGATCTTGCCGGCGAATTCGCCCTTGATGGTCGCTTCGAGCAGCGCCTGGCCGGTCAAGCCTTCATGGCGCTGTCGCAACGCGCCGAGGCGCGGGGAAACGATGGTCGGGGCATCCATAGCCGCCGCCCGGCCTTCGTGGCTCTTCAGCTGCAAAACGGTCATGGGAGCCAACCTTTCTCGTCGATATACGCGTCTGTACGCCGTCCGATTTCGGACATCTCCAGGCCGTCTGCACGCCATTCGTCGCGGCGTTGCGCCAGATCCCGGAGCCGAGCGGCCCATTCCGGGCCGAACAATCCCTCGACATAGCGCCTGAGGCGCCGCGCGAGGCCCGGGGATTTCCCCCCGGTGGAAATCGTCAGAAGCAGGTCGCCCTGCCTCACCATCGAAGGCACATGGAAGTCGCAAAGCGCCTTCACGTCCTCCGTATTCACCAGCCGTCCCGCCTTGCGGGCGGCTTCGGCCAGGCTCGCCGCTTCGCTCTCGTCGAGCCCCGCGATCAGCACCAGCTGTGCGGCCTTCAGAGCCTCGCTGGAGGGCCTCGAACCCTTCAGCCTCATTCCGGCCCGCGCAGCGAAACCCGCTTCAGGGGCCTCCGAATAGACCTCCACATGGGCGGCCCCAGCAGCGTCCAGCAGCTCCAGCCGACGCAGGGCAGCCTCGCCCTCGCCGACCAGCACGATCCTGAGCGTGCTGGCATCGAGCACGATGGGAAGCATGACCACTCCTGACGGGAAACGGTGGGCGCGGTTTACGCCTGTCCGCAGACGTCGAGATTAATCCCCGTAGAAATAGGCCAATGGTCCGGATAATTCAATATCCAGACGTATTAATACCTAATTCACACGACATATATGCAGAAATACAGAGCGGACCGATCAGCTCTTGATCGTCGAGGTGATCGAGATGGCGATCTTCTCGCCCTGCACGATGATCTCGCCGCGCGCGATCGGCACGTTGTTGGCCAGCAGCCAGACTTCGTCCTCGTGGTGGGCATCGAGTTCAATCACGGCGCCGCGGCCCATCTTCAATAGCTGATGCACCGGCAGGGCGGTCTTGCCCAGCACGACGGATATCTCGACGAAGACGTTATTGACGGAATTCATTCCCGCCCCCAATTGGCATCACGCGACCTGCATCAAAGTCGCATGCTAGAGTTACCTCATGGTTAAAGCAGAAGCCCTCGCCGTCCCTGTTTCCGCCGCTCCTGTCGAATGGCGGATATCGGACACGCCCGTTCCCTATGATGTCGCGGTCGCCGAGATGGAAGCGCGCGCCGCCGCCATCGCGGTCGGCGAAGCACCGGAACTCGTCTGGCTGCTCGAGCACCCTGCCCTCTACACAGCGGGCACGAGCTCCGATGAAAAGGATCTGCTGACGCCCGACCGCTTTCCCGTCTTCAAGACAGGACGCGGCGGCCAGTACACCTATCACGGGCCGGGGCAGCGCGTGGCCTATGTGATGCTCGACCTGAAGAAACGTGGACCTGACGTGCGCGCCTATGTTCACGATCTCGAGCGCTGGCTGATCGCGACACTCGCCTGCTTCAATGTCACCGGCGAAGTGCGGGACGATCGCGTCGGCGTCTGGGTGCGCCGTCCCGATAAGGGCATCGGCCGCGAAGACAAGATCGCCGCCATCGGTGTCCGCATCCGCAAATGGGTGACGTTCCACGGCATCAGCATCAACGTCGATCCGGACCTCGACCACTTCTCGGGCATCGTCCCGTGCGGCATCTCGCAGCACGGGGTGACGAGCCTCGCCGATCTCGGCCATGTGGTCAGCATGGAAGAAGTCGACACGGCGCTGAAGAAGACATTCGCGGACATATTCCAGCAGCGCTAGCGAAGCGGCTTATCGCGCTGTGCCGGCAAAGACGGCATCGAAGGCCGCATCAAAGACGGCGAGCCTCGATGCCTGTTCGTCGGTCAGCTCTTTCAGAAATCCGGTCGAGATCCACATCGACGACTGGCCTCGGCGGCCGGTCCAGCCGATGCTGCCCATCGCTTCCGCCTCCCGCAATTTGCGTGTGAGATGGGTCTGCGAAACATTCATCCATTCCGCAAGTTCGGCAACGGACTCGACGTCGGTCGAAACTTGCGAGGCGCCCGCTTCGGCATCACCCATCCCGGCCAGAATGCGCAGGCTGAAAAGCTTGCTGTTGTTGACCCATGCGAAAAGCGCCAGCGTTTCGGGATATTCGGCCTGACTGCCATCGCCGACAAGGTCGGTAGCGACGAGCGGCTGGAGCTTGGAAAGAGCGTCCAGATTTCGCATGACGGCGTCAGCCCGCGCGCCGCCATCGAAGCCGTCCAGCGTCTTGAGATGCGCCATGACCCATGTGACGAAGCCCGCCATGCTGGTCTCGGTCGGCTCGAGGGGCCGCATGCGCCGATCCCCATCCACGGAAAAGGGGCGAAGATAGCCGTACTTGATCATTTCCTTGATGAAGACATCCGCCGTGTTCCGGCTTGCGACACCGCGTTCTTCCACCAGCGCGAGGAACCGCGCCAGGACGATGCCGCGACGCGGCAGGTCGGAAGCCGGGTCGAAATAGAGGCTGAAGGCGATGTTGGCCATCATCCCGCGCTGTTCGCTGGCAAAGACGGACGAGAGGCGCGGAAATTTCTCGTGAGCATCCAGCAAGGCCCGGGCATGCAGCCGGATCTCATCATGGGACTTCGGATGGCAGGATATCTGGAGGGCGGTCAGAGCCATGCTGAATCAGAACGTCTCAAACCACCCGCGCCGACAGCACGAGCGCGCCGATGCCGAAGGTCACCGCGGCGAACCAGACGAGACCGCCAAGCGCAGGTAAGGAAATTCCCACCCAGAGCAGGACCGTTGCGACGGCAATGCCGCCGGCAACGCGCGCCGTATGCTCGTAGCGTGGCCTCATGCGGCCGGTGAAGACCTGGCCGAGAGCGATGATCGCGACGACGAGACCGATCAGCATGCCGACCAGCCAGAGAAGGATCATGATGAAGGCGATCGGCAGGCCGATGATCGTGACTGCCGATACGACCGCGGCAATGGGCGCGCCGACGAGCCAGACCAGTCCGATGAGAAAGGCCAGCGCAGGCTGCGCGGCGGAAACTTCTCCGAGCCTTGTCGCAGCTGCGGGCGCCGACAGCGCAACGATGCCCGCGATGAAGCCGAAAACGATCGCGCCCGGCCAGGACAGGCGATAGCCCGGCGCCTCCCAGCGGTGGTGCCGGTCATCCTCCGGCTGCGACATTCGCGGCGGCGTATCTCTGTCCCATACCTTCGAGCGCATGTTGCCCGCAATGCGCGCGCCGGAATCGATTTCGGCGGGACCGGCGGCGTAGTAATTCACATTGCCGTCGACCACAGCATCGGGACCGAAGGCGAGATGCACGCCGTAAAAAGTAACGTCGCCCTTCACGTGACCGTTGATCAGCGCATCCTGCGCGCGGAGGGAGAGATCGCCACCGATATCGGCTTCCGTCGCAACCCGGCGCCCGGCGATCCAGACATCATTCGCGATCTTCGCGTCGCGTGTGAGCGTGATGGTTTCGCCGGTCACGGTCAGCGCGCCGTCGATCTTGCGGTCGACCGTGATGTCGCGTCCGGCGAGATAGGAGGTGTCGCCCGCCTTCCATTCGACGGCGGCGGGCGTCGGCCCCTTCGCGATGTCGGCCCATGCGGGCGCACTCGCGAAAAGTCCCGTCAGGACGACCAGAAATACCGACAGAAATCCGCTGCGCATGGGCCTTCTCCTTGAAGCGGCCCAAGGCTCGTCGGAATGGGGATGGGTGTCAACCGTCGCTGTACGAGCCCTACTTCTTGAACTCGAACTCCATGATGACGGCGTCGACCGCCAGGCTGTCGCCGGGTTTCGCCTCGATGACCGCGACCGTGCAGTCCCTTTCGGCGCGGAGGATGTTCTCCATCTTCATCGCCTCGACGATGGCAAGCGGCTCGCCGGCCTTCACTTCCTGGCCGACGGTCACAGCGATCGACTTCACAAGGCCGGGCATCGGGCAGAGCAGATATTTCGACGTATCGGCCGCTATCTTTTCCGGCATCAGCAGGTTGAGGCGATGGGCGAGCGGCGTGCGCACCACGGCGGCGACCGTCGCGCCGCGATAGCGCAGCTTGTAGCCCTGCTTCGCGCGGTCGATCTGCACCGAGATCGGCGCCCCGTCGACGGTGCCGGTGAAAACCGCCTGCCCCGGCGTCCAGTCACTCTCGACGAGATGCACGCTTGACGTCTTGCCATTCTCGTCGAGGAAGCTGACGTTGAGCCCTTCCTCCGCGATGTCGGCGCGGGCGCGTTGCGACCAGCCGTCGAGGCTCACCACCCATTCGCTCGGCAGCTTGCGCGGACGATTGGAAAGCTGGCCCGTGATCTGCACCGCGCGGTCGGCATGAAGCTTGTTCATGAAGATGGCGATGGCGGCGAGCTTCACCTTGCGCGCGTCGTTCAGCTCGACGCCGTGGAAGCCTTCTGGATACTCCTCGGCGATGAAGCCCGTCGTGATGTTCCCCGAGCGGAAGCGCGGATGCTCCATGATCGCGCCGAGGAACGGAATGTTGTGCTGGATGCCCTCGATGCGGAACTGGTCGAGCGCGACCGACATATGGTCGATGGCGGTCAGGCGGTCGGGCCCATGCGTGCAGAGCTTCGCGATCATCGGATCGTAGTAGATCGAGATTTCGCCGCCTTCATAGACGCCCGTGTCGTTGCGGATGGTGAGGCCGTCCTTCACTTCCTCGGCGGGCGGCTGGTAGCGCACCAGGCGGCCGGTCGAGGGCAGGAAGCTGCGATACGGGTCTTCCGCATAAATGCGGCTTTCGATTGCCCAGCCGTTGATCTTCACATCCGACTGCTTGATCTTGAGCGTCTCGCCATAGGCGACGCGGATCATCTGCTCGACGAGGTCGATGCCGGTGATGAGCTCCGTCACCGGATGCTCGACCTGAAGGCGCGTATTCATTTCGAGGAAATAGAAATTGCGGTCCTTGTCGACGATGAATTCGACCGTGCCGGCACTGGTGTAATGCGCCGCCTCGGCAATTTTGACGGCCGCCTTGCCGATTTTGTCCCGCAACTTGCGAAACTTGTGTTCCAGCAACGGCGACGGCGCTTCTTCAACGACCTTTTGGTTCCGGCGTTGGATGGAACAATCCCGTTCACCCAGATGAATGACATGTCCCTTATGATCGCCAAGAACTTGAATTTCAATGTGATGCGGATTCTCAATAAGCTTTTCGATATAAACGCCGGAATTGCCAAACGACTTTTCAGCC
>CAISYL010000230.1 GCA_903889655.1 uncultured Alphaproteobacteria bacterium
TCATCGGAGATATAGAGACCGAAGTCGTAGAGATAGGAGCGCGCGAAGTCGCTCACCGCGCGGAACGACGTGTAGTTTTCGAGCGTGGTGCCGACCAGAATGAAGATGCAGAAGAACAGGAACAGCCGGGCCAGCCTTTCGCGCTGGTAGCGTATGGCTGTGATGAAGAAGCCATAGGAGAGAACCAGCGAATAGCTGAGCTGAAGGAAGCCGGTGAACCGCTTCTTCAGGAAGCCGTAATCCGTTGCGCAGAAAATGGAAACGAGAAACAGCAATATGACGACGGAAAGTGCGATGACGTGCTTTTCCTCGACCCAGTCCGGATGGCGGCAAAGAAGCGCGATGCCGGTGCAGGCCGCGATGATGTTCGGCACTGGAATAGAGGCGGTCAACTGGACGGCGATTTCGAGATAGATGCCGATCAGGAAGCCGAAAAGCAGGCAGGTATCTATGGCATCCGGAACCTGCGCTCTGAAGTTCCGGCTCATGGCGTGCGCGTTCATCGTGCCTGCATTCATGGGAGTACCGTCATGATCGAGTTAGGCAACGAGGTCGCCACGCGTCGGCTGTTGCGATTGAGAAGGGGCTTTTTCATCATGGCGACGAGCGTCTCGCCGCGCTGGCTCCAGTCGAACTCGTCTGCGCAGGCGTCGTAGGCGTCCTGCTGCAAGCCATTGAGGAGATCGAAATTGTCGATGATTTCGACGACTCCCCTGGCCAGTGCTTCATGGCTGTTGAACGTCAGTACGTTCTTTTTCGAGGTAAGCGGGACGCCGGCGAAGGAATTCTCGAGCGCGGCGACGGGAATGCGGTTGAAGACGTAGTCGAGCATCTTGACCTTGAAGCCGCCGCCGCTGCGCTCGGGCAGGATCGCAACGCGGGCATTGTCGAGATATGGACGGATATCGTCGACCGGGCCGACGATCTCGGTGCCCTTGAGTTGCGGACGCAGCCGATCGAAAAAGCCGCGTTCGCCGTTGCCGACGACCTGGATCTCGGCGCCCGCTTCCGCGAAGATCGGATCGGCGGCGGAGAGGAACTCGGTGAGGTTCATCTGCTTCGCCAGCCACTCGAAACTGCCGACGAGAAGGGCGCGGCGCGGCACATGCGGACCGATCCGCCGCGAGGGAACCCGTCGCCCGCCATAGCCGGGCGAAAGCACGAAGACGGGCTTCTGCGGAACGCGAGCCGAGAACCGTTCGGCATCTTCCGGCGTCACGGCGGAGATGACGTCGACCGAATCCATCATGCGGTGTTCGAGCAGCGTCGCCTTGCGCGCGTCGATCTTCAACGCCGCCGCCATTAGCGGATTGCCGGTGAAGTTGTCGGCGACGAGCGCGCGGGTCGTTTCCTCGTGGTTGTGCGAGATGTAGATGAGGCGCGGACGGTCCGGACCGTCGCCGAAATAGGCGTCGATGATGTCGAGCGCCCAGCCGGTCGAAAGCCCGTCCATGACGATGGTGTCCCAGACGCGGCGTTCGAGAAGATCGCGAAAGCCGCGACGCATCGCCAGCGTATCGCAGCGATGCGAAAGATTGGGCAGGCGGGAGAAGACGCTCCACCAGCCCGGCCGCTCGTCGCGGGGCACGAGCCACCAGCGCACCGGATCTTCGCTTTGGCCCCGCTCGCGTACGGATTCGCTATGGAAGCAGAGAATGTCGATCTTCACGCCTCTTGCGGCAACGGCATCGATCATGCGGCCCGAATAGATGCGCTGCCCGTCATGTTCGGGGGCGGGATCTATCCAGGTGAGCCACAAGCAATGCATAACCGTCCTCAGAATGCGTTCCTGCCTGTAAAGCCGCCAAAGATCGTCATCCAGATGATCTTCACATCGAGCCAGAGCGACCAGTTTTCGATGTAGACGAGATCGTGCTCCACGCGCTTGCGGATCTGCTCAAGCGTTTCCGTCTCGCCACGCCAGCCGTTCACCTGCGCCCAGCCGGTGATGCCGGGCTTCACGCGGTGGCGCGCGGCATAGTCGCGCACGGCTTCGTCGTAGAGCCTGCCCGCAGCCTTGGCCGACAGGGCATGCGGACGCGGACCGACGATCGACATCTCGCCGCGCAATACGTTGAAGAATTGCGGCAGCTCGTCGAGGCTGTATTTGCGCAGGAAGGCGCCGAGCCGCGTGATGCGCGGGTCGTTGCGTTGCGTGAGCTGTTCGGCATTATCGTCGCGGCGTTCGTGATACATGGTGCGGAACTTGAAGACGTCGATGAGCTGGTTATTGAAGCCGTAGCGCTTCTGGCGGAAGAACACCGGCCCCGGGCTGTCGAGTTTGATGAGCGCCGCAATGGCGAGCAGGATCGGCGAAATCATCGCGAGGATGATAGCCGCAGCGATCCGGTCCTCGAGATCCTTGGCAACCGACTGCCAGTCCGACAGCGGCTTGTTGACGACGTTGAGGAGCGGCAACCGTCCTATATAGCTGACACCGGGGCGGTCGAGATGAAAGCCGAGCAGCCCCGAGCAGAGCCTGACGTCGACCGGCAGCGTCTTCAGGCGCGCAATAATGGAGAGCAGGCGTTCCTCGTCCGTCTGCGGCAGGGCGATGATCGCCGTGTCGATCTGCTGAACGCGGGAAAACTGTACCAGCGCGTCGAGATCGCCGAGCATCGGGCGCCCGCCATAATGCTTCGGCGTGGGGACCGTCCCTTGCGAGAAGTCGTCGTCGAATATGCCGAGTACACGGACGCCGGCATCGGGCGAAGCGGCGAGATATTCGAGCAGGCGGCGTGCGATGGGCCCGGTGCCGACCACCACGACATTGCGGATGAGGCGGCCCTCTTCAATCCAGGTCCGGCTCCGGGCCGACAGAACCAGACGACCCGTCACAAGACCCAGCCATGCGAGAAAGAACCAGAGCATCGACCAGCCGCGCGAATAAGCGTCGGACGATTTGGCGAGGAAGCCGATGGCGATGAGCGTCGTCGCGACGACCGCCCAGCCGAGCGTCACGCGCTTCAGCCCGTCGATCGTGTCGATCAGCGAATGAAACCGGTAGACGCCCGTCATCTGGAAGACGTTGAGCGCCACCACGGTTCCGAGCAGCGGAACAACCGAATATTCCGACCATGTGACATCAGGCGCATGGATGAGCCAGAGCGCATAGGCGAGGGCGCTGCTGCCCAGAATGACGCCCGCATCGTAAATCGCGGTCAGCCCGCTGATGACGGGCTGGGAAATCGGCTGCGGTCGCGCTGCCGAAATCAGAACTGTCTTCGTCGACGTGATCGTGTCCGCCATTTGGTCTCGCTCCAACACAACAAACCCGCGTGTCCAGATGTCGTCCCCAGGTCCTCAACGAGTATCAAACTGTTTTTGCCATACGGAGTGCCGTGCCGGTTGTGATCACCGCAGGAATGAAGCGTGACCAGTGCAGGTTTGCTGCATTTCGGAAATGCGCTTCGGTTCGTTTTTCGATGCATCGCGTTTCAGCACGCCGTCGAAAATTGTGGCAGCAAAACGGCGCGGCGTTCGATAGGCGGCAAAAGCCGCCATGGCGTCTTCTTCGGCAAGGGCCTCGGCGCCCCGCATGACGGCGCCGGTCATGGCGGAGGCGAGCGCGTCTGCGTCTGTTGTGTCGATGGCGAGGCCGAGCCCGTGATCGCGCGTGAGCCGGCCTATGAGCCCATAATCCTGCGTGATGATCGGCTTGCGCGCGCTCGCCGCCCAGAGCATCACGCCGCTCGATCCGACGAAGCGCTGATAGGGTGCGAGAATGACATCGGCTCGCCGCACCAGAGCGGCGAGATCTTCCGACGGCAGGAAGCGATCGTCGAAGGTGAGCCAGAGCGGTAACGCGGTGCGCAGTTCAGCGGAGCGGGTCGCGGCAATGTCGCGCAACGCCGGGTCGATGCGACCCGCGATCAGAACGGCAATGCGCTCCGCAATACGCGCATCGAGACGCCCCAGCGCATCGAACAGCGCCAGCAGCCCCTTGCGTTCGCTGATTTCGCCGAAGAGCAGGAACACGACGCGGCCAGGCGGCGGCTCGATGGCGGCGCCCGTCAAGATCGAAGCCTCCGGCAATGGAAAGGCGGGATCGACGAGACCCCTGACTTTCGATCCGGAAACGGTGGAAAGGAAATAGGGATCGAGGGAGAAGACGATATCGAGCGCCGGATTGCGCAGCATCAGCGCATAGAGAAGTTTCTTGCGAAGATCGCGGATGCGTTCGGGAAGGCTCGCCCTTGCCGCGGCGGTATCGTCATAATGCGCGGACGGTCTGAAGAGAATGCCTGAAACGGGCCGGCGACCACGCAGGCCGAGCGCCAGCGGCAAGGTGATGTGGTCGAGGCCGAGGAAAAAGCCGTAATCCGCGCCGCTCGACGCGAGATGGTTCTGCATGGCGTTCCAGCGCCCCATGCCGCTGACTGCAAGCTTGTGATGCAGCGATTTCCCTTCCTCCTCCACGGTCAGCGTCTCGATGCCGATCGAAGACGGAATATCGAGCGCGGAAGCGAGGCTGCGCGGAACGGCCAGTGTCACCTTGACGTCGGGATGCCGCTCCGCCGCGAAATTCGTCAGATGCTCGAACCATTCCCGCGCATGGCCGCGTTCGTCCGGCTCGAAGATCAGGATGTGGCGCGGGGGACTCTCTGTCATGCGCGGTCAGCGTCCATGCAGGGCAAGCGCGAAATCCCGCAACACTTTCGGCTTCGCATGCCGCTCGAGCACATAGGCCCGGCCGCGTGCGCCGAGCGTCGCGCACAACTCCATATCTCGAGCCAGCGTCAACAGCGTCGCGGCGAAGGACTCGGGATCGTTAGGCGGCACGCAGGCAAAAGCCCCCGTCTCCTCGGCCATGCGTGCGAGCAGACTGCCCGGCTCCGCCGTGGCGATGAAGGGCCGTCCGGCCGCCATGATGGCGAAAATCTTCGAGGGCACGGCGAAGTCGGCGCCTTGCGGGTTCTGCGGAACGAGGTGAATGTCGCCTTCCGCCAGGGCCTCGTTGAGGCGCTCCGGTGGCAGAAGCGGCCTGAATTCGACATTGTGCAGGTTGAGGGCGCGCGCCGCCTCCATCAGCGCGTCGGCCTCCCGGCCTTCGCCGCGCAGCACCAGCCGGATGTCTGACCCCGCGCGCTGAAGAAGCGCCGCGACGTCGAGGATCTGCCAGAGCGCCTGCTTCTTGCCGAAATTGCCGCTGTAAAGAACGGTCAGCGGACGAGCGCCTTCCTTGCGGCAGGGATAGATCGCATCGGTGTCGATCCAGATCGGCAGCACCTGGATCGGCGTCGTCACGTCGCGCTCCTCGAGCTGGATGCGCATGTTCTCCGACAGCACCAGAACGAGATCGGTCCGGTTGAGCGCCACGCGCTCGACCCAGCGCAGGACGCTGAGCAACAGACCGCCGCCCATGATGCCAAGGCCCTCCGCAAGGCCGGACTCGATATCGTGAATGACGGCGACGTGCCGCCCGCGCCGCTTGGTCATCGCGATGCCGAGAGTGACGGTGAGGATCGACGGGCAGAGCGACACGACGAATTCGCGCCGACGCACCCGTCCTCGCGCGAGTTCGAAAAGACCACGCGCGAGGAAGCCTGCCCCCGTCATCATCCGGCGCATGGCGCCGCCGCCGGTGAGTATCCTGTTCGAAAGCCGCGTCACCGGCACACCGTCCACGATCTCTTCGTCTCGCGCGCCCGAACGATAATCGGCGAAGACGGCATCGCTCGGATAATGCGGCCGTCCGGTCACCACGCGCACATCGATGCTGTGCGCGTTGAGCCATTCGGCCATGTCGCCGCAATAAGGACCGGAGCCGATCCATTCGGGCCGGTAATACTGCGTGACGAAGAGCGCGCCCGGCGCCGACGACGAAGTAGCCATCACGCGGCCTTCGTGGCGAGAGCCTTGCCCCGTCGCGTATAGGCATAGTGCAGATCGACGGAGGCGTAGCGCTTGTATTGCTTCGGATCGACCTGGGCGAGGGCGACGCCGGAGATATGTCCGCCCGACATCCGCACCTGCTTGATCGCGTCCGCGGCAACGTCCTGCGATGTGTGTTTCCATCGGGCGACGAAGACGGTCGCATCGACGATGCGCGCATATTGCATCGCCTCGCTGCCGACAAGCACGGGCGGCGTGTCCAGAATGACGAGCTCATAATGTCGGGCCAGCGAATTGAGCAGCGCCCGTAGCCTGTCGAAATCCGGCACATAGCCCGATCCATGCGGAACGCGACCGGCGAAGATCGCGTGCAACCCCGAGATCGGATCTCGATAGACCGCCTCGTCCGGCGTCGCCTCTCCATTGAGGAGTTCGACCAGACCCGGTTGCGAGGGCTGTCCCAGCAGATTGTGAATGCTCGGCCGGCGAAGATCGCCATCGACCACGATGACGCGGCGTCCCGTATAGGCAAGGAGACGCGCCATCGAAATGCTGATGAGCGACTTGCCTTCGTCCGGGATCGACGACGTCATCATGATGACGCTTGGCGCCTCTCCGGGATGCGTCAGGACGAGCTTCGTGTGCAACTTCCGCACCGCCTCGCTGAAGGGCGACGAGGGATCGCGGATCACATGTTCGGCCGCCGCCGCGGCCTTGAAGGCCGGGATCATGGCAAGCGTCGGCAGACCGGTTGCACGTTCGACGTCGTCGCTCGTCCGGAACGAACGGTCGAGCGAGTCGGCGAAGACCGCGATCAGCGCACCGCCGATAAGGCCGGCAAGCGCGGCGCCGATCAGGATTGCCGGCGTCGGCGGGAAGGACGTCTTGTCAGGCACGCCGGAATGCGAAATCACCCAGGCATCGGGCTGCTGGAAAGTCTGCTGCGCGGACGACTGCTTGTATCCATCGAGAAAGTTCTGAAACAGCGTGCTCGACGCCTGCGCTTCGCGTTCGAGCTGGTGCAGCTTGATCGACTGCTCGTTGGTCTGGCCGACATCCGTCTGGCTCCGGTCGAGGCTCGATTTGAGAGCCGCATAGCGGGCCTGGGCGGAGGTCTGCTGGTTCTTCAGACTGGCCACGATCTGCGCGACCTGCATTCGCTCCTTGGCGTTGATGTCGGCGATCTGCGCCTTGATGTTCTGGATCTGCGGATGCTTCGGTCCGTAGATTGCGGAGAGCTGCGCCGCCTGCTGCTCGACATCGGTCCGCTTCTGTTCGAGCGCCTGAATGATCGGCGAGGCGAGAACCTGCGGAATGCTCTTCGGGTCTTTGCCGGCCTTCAGCATCGCCTGCGCCTGACCGAGCTGCGCATCGGCA
>CAISYL010000231.1 GCA_903889655.1 uncultured Alphaproteobacteria bacterium
GATCTCGACGTCGAGACCCTTCGCATAGATGGCAAGACGGACGCGCGCCGAGAAAGGCGACAGCTGGGCGTTGTAGAGTTTCATGCTCATTGGGCTTTCCCCGGCATCAAAACGGCCGGCCCCATGAGGACCGGCCGTTCTGCTTGTTCATGCCTGCCTTACTCGGCAGCGGCGCGAATCTTGTTCGAGTATTTCTTGAACTCGAGCTTGGCGATGGTCCGGGCGTGCACCTCGTCCGGGCCGTCCGCGAGGCGCAGTGTGCGAATGCCCGAATACATCTTGGCGAGGCCGAAGTCGGTGGTGACGCCACCGCCGCCATGCGCCTGGATCGCGTCGTCGATGATCCTGAGCGCGAGGTTCGGAGCCGCAACCTTGATCATGGCGATCTCGGCGCGGGCGACCTTGTTGCCGACCGTATCCATCATGTAGGCGGCCTTCAGGGTAAGAAGACGCGCCATCTCGATGTCGATGCGGGCCTGGGCCACACGCTCTTCCCACACGGAATGCTCGGCGATCTTCTTGCCGAAGGCTTCGCGGGTGAGCAGACGCTTCACCATCAGTTCCAGGGCGCGCTCGGCGACGCCGATGGTGCGCATGCAGTGATGGATGCGGCCGGGTCCAAGGCGACCCTGGCTGATCTCGAAGCCGCGTCCTTCGCCGAGAAGCAGATTCTCGGCCGGCACGCGGACGTTTTCGAGAATGACTTCCGCATGACCGTGCGGTGCATCGTCATAGCCGAACACCGGCAGCATACGGACGACCTCGACGCCCGGCGCGTCGAGCGGCATCAGGATCTGCGACTGCTGACGATAGGTGTCGGCCTTCGGGTCCGTCTTGCCCATGACGACCGCGATCTTGCAGCGCGGATCGCCCACGCCCGACGACCACCACTTGCGGCCGTTGATGACGTATTCGTTGCCGTCGCGTTCGATGCGCGTCGAGACGTTGGTCGCATCCGACGAGGCGACATCCGGCTCGGTCATGAGGTACGCCGAGCGCATCTTGCCTTCGAGCAGCGGCTCCAGATATTCCCTCTTGTGCCGCTCGGAGCCGTAACGCTCCAGCACTTCCATGTTGCCGGTGTCGGGTGCCGAGCAGTTGAACACTTCCGACGCCCAGCCGACGCGGCCCATGATCTCGCAGAGCGGCGCATATTCCATGTTGGTGAGCCCGCCGCCGCGCTCGCTCTCGGGCAGGAACAGGTTCCACAGGCCTTCCTTCTTGGCGAGCGGCTTCAGATCCTCGAGGATCTGCGGCACCTGCCACGGATTGCCGGCGGCGCGGAACGCCGCCATCTGCGCGTCATAGGTCTTCTCGTTCGGATAGATGTGCTGATCCATGAACCGGTTCAGCCGGGTCATCAGCTCTTTTGTTTTATCTGAATATTCGAAATCCATGAGTTCTCCCTCTCTCATTTTGGCGAGTGGGGGTGCCTTGCGAGCGCCCCCCTTCAATGGCGAATGGGGGGACTGTAGCGGGTTGACCTTCGCAAATCACGAGGCAAATCGCCCTGCGCGGGAATGACCTTGCGCTTCAGTTTCGCCGCACTGCAAAAAAATCGCGAAGCATCTCCGCTGCGCGCCGCTCGCCGATGCCGCCATAGACATCGGGCCGATGGTGGCATGTCGCCTGCGCGAAAATGCGCGGCCCATGCTCGACGCCGCCGCCTTTTTCGTCCGCCGCCGCGAAGTAAACCCGCCGGAGCCGCGCGAATGAAATCGCCGTCGCGCACATCGGGCAGGGTTCGAGCGTCACATGAATATCGCAGCCCGTCAGGCGCTCCGAACCGAGCCGCGCGCAGGCCTCGCGGATCGCCAGCATCTCGGCATGGGCGGTCGGATCTTTCAGTTCGAGCGTCCGGTTTCCCGCCGCCGCGATGACGGCTCCCGAACCGTCGACGATCACCGCGCCGATCGGCACCTCGCCCCGCGCGCCCGCCGCTTCCGCCTCGGCAAAGGCGAAATCCATGAATGTCGGGGCGGGTAGTGGCGCGTCGGTCATGGCCGGACGGTGCCTTCCGCTCCCCGGCCCGTCAAGACGCGCCCTTTCGGCTTGCCGCCGCGCCTGATAAAGAGGGGCGCATGAACGCCCCCAAACAGGCCCGGCCCGGCCAGTCCCCGAAAACCGACCCTGCCGGCACCCGGACAGGCTCCCCCGAAGGCGGACGCATCGCGCCCCGCTCGCCCGAAGGCGAGCGCATCGCGAAAGTCATCGCGCGCGCCGGCATCTGCTCGCGCCGCGATGCCGAACGCTTGATCGAGGAGGGCAAGGTCTCCGTCAACGGCAAGGTTCTGACGAGCCCGGCGCTCAACGTGACGCCGAAAGACAGGATCGTCGTCGACGGCGAGCCGCTGCCGCAATTCGAGCCGACGCGGCTCTGGCGCTATCACAAGCCCGCCGGCCTGGTGACGACCGCGAAGGATCCGGAAGGACGCCCGACCGTCTTCGAGCGCCTGCCGGACGACATGCCCCGCGTGGTCTCCATCGGCCGCCTCGACATCAATACCGAGGGCCTTCTCCTTCTCACCAATGACGGCGAACTCGCGCGCCTTCTCGAACTCCCGGCCACCGGCTGGACGCGGCGCTACCGCGTCTGCGCCTGGGGCGACGTCACGCAGGAAGGTCTCGACCGCCTGAAGGACGGCATCGAGGTCGAGGGCGTGCGCTACGGCCCCATCGAGGCCTCGCTCGACAAGGTGCAGGGCTCGAACGTCTGGCTGACGGTCGGTCTCAAGGAAGGCAAGAACCGCGAGGTGAAGCGCGTGCTCGGCGCGCTCGGCCTCACCGTCAACCGCCTGATCCGCCTTTCCTTCGGTCCCTTCCAGATCGGCGATCTCGTCGAGGGCGAAGTGAAGCAGGTGCCGAACCGCGTGCTGATGGACCAGCTCGGCGCGCATGGCGAAGCCTTCCGCGCCAAGATCGAGGCCGCCGAAGCCGCGGTGCCCGTTGCGGCGCCGAAAAAGCAGCCGTCGAAGCCGCAACCGGGAAAGTCCGCCTCAGGGAAGCCCTCTTCCGCGAAGCCGCAATCTTCCCGACCGCAGGCGGCGGGCAAGCCGCGCATGCCGAAACCGCATTCGGCCGCACCGAAACAGCACTCGGGCAAACCGAATTCGGCGAACCGCAAATCCGGCAAGCCGCAGACCACGATCGAGCACGCCTCGTCGAGACCGAAACTCCATCTGCCGAAAAAGCCCGGTGGCGCAGGCGCCGCCCGGCCCCCGTCGAAATCGGCGGGCGGCCCCAGCAAGAAGAAGCCTCATGAGAATAGTCGGCGGCGCCCATAAGGGCCGCGCCATCGCGGCCCCGCCCGGCCACAATGTGCGTCCCACCAGCGACCGCGTCCGCGAGGCGCTGTTCAATATCCTCGCTCACGCCGATTTCGGCAGTTTCGATCTCGAAGGCGCGCGCGTGCTCGATCTCTTCGCCGGCACCGGCGCGCTCGGCCTCGAGGCGATTTCGCGCGGCTCGGTCTTCGCGCTCTTCGTCGAGGAAGATGCCGATGCGCGCGGTGCGATCCGCGAGAACATGGAAGCGCTGGGCCTCACCGGCCACGCGAAAATCTACAAGCGCGATGCAACCGCGCTGGGGCCCCGGCCGGGCAGCGTCGGTCCCGCCTTCTCGCTCGTCTTTCTCGATCCGCCTTACGGCAAGGGCCTCGCCGAACGCGCGCTTGCCTCGGCCCGCGACGGCGGCTGGGTCGAACCCGATGCGCTCTTCGTTGTCGAGGAAGCGGCCAGCAGCAAATTCGCGGCGCCCGAAGGCTTCGAGGAACTCGACCGCCGCAAATACGGCATCGCGGAAGTCGTGTTCCTGAAACTACTTAACTAGGGCCCAATTTTTTCCGGCGAATGTCATCTTCTTCGAATTGCGAAGCTTTTGCGCGGCCCATCGCATGTCGTATTGCCATTTGAAGAACAGATCACCGGAGGCCCTCAATTCCTTCTCATGATGAGCCCAAATATGTTTGGCAACATCGACAATGCTAGCGACTCCACCATGTGCTCTTACCGCTTCATAGACCCAATCCTTCAAGTCTTCTCGATTGGTCATCTTTTCCCCCACAATTGATCCATCAAACCGTATTACGCTTCAGCAAAATGACCAACTCACCGCATGTGCCTCTGATCCCCGGCCTCTCCGCCCTCGCCGATCGCTACGACGCCTTGCTCTGCGACGTGTGGGGCGTCCTGCATAATGGCCGCGAGGCCTATCCGGGCGTCGCCGACGCGCTCGCGAAATTCCGCGCCAAGGGCGGCCATGTGCTGTTGCTCTCGAACGCGCCGCGCCCCTCGACCGAACTCCCGGCGATGCTGACGCGTATGGGCATTCCGGCTGATACCTATGACGGCATCCTCACCTCGGGCGATGCGACGCGCGACTGTTTGAAGAGCCACACATTCGGCCGCAACTGCTACCACATCGGCCCCGACCGCGATCTGCCGCTCTTCGACGACACGGGCGTCCACCTCGTCGACGAGGATCGCGCGAGCTTCATCCTCGTCACCGGCCCCTTTAACGACGAGGTCGAGGGCCCGGAGGATTACCGCGAACAATTCACGCGCCTCGTCACCCGCGCGCTTCCGCTCGTCTGCGCCAATCCCGACATCGTCGTCGAGCGCGGACCGCGCCACATCTATTGCGCCGGCGCGCTGGCGCGGCTCTATGAAGAACTCGGCGGCTCGGCCACCTATTTCGGCAAGCCGCACGGGCCGATTTACGGCGTCGCCCGTCATCGCCTGATGGAAATTTCGGGCCGCGCCATTCCCGATACGCATATCCTGGCCGTCGGCGACGGCCTCGCCACCGACATGAAGGGCGCAAAGGGTCAGGGCATACCGGCCCTCTTCGTCACCGGCGGCATTGCGGCGAAAGACTGCGGCCCCGATCCCGAACATCCCGATCCGGCCCTCGTCGCGAAACTCTGCGCGGCGGCGGACATCGACCCCGTGGGGGCGTTGCCGAGATTGGTGTGGTAGACGGCTAGCCCTCCCCCCTTGAGGGGGAGGGTTGGGAGGGGGGTAA
>CAISYL010000232.1 GCA_903889655.1 uncultured Alphaproteobacteria bacterium
CTGATGGCTGGCATGAAACCGGGCGAGCAAGGCCGGCAGATCGAGAAAGGCCGGGAGGCTCTGCACCGTGCCGATGCCGAGCGTGCCGCATTCGAGCCCCTGCATGGCGGCAACCGTCTGGCGCGCATCGCGCACCGTTTCGAGCACGTTGCGCGCTTTTTCGAGAAAAACGCGACCGACATTGGTGAGGCGCATCTGCCGTGTACTGCGCATGAAGAGCTTCGTGTCGAGCTCTCCTTCAAGGGCGCGGATCGACGCCGACAGAGCCGACTGCACGATGTTCACGCGCGTCGCGGCACGCGTGAAGCTCATCTCCTCGGCCACCGCGACGAAGTGCTGAAGCTGACGGAACTCCATGGGGAAGCCTCCATATATCTCCCGTGCCGCTGAATACTATCTCCATCTTCTATTGGAAAGCTAGATCGGACGCTCCTACCTTCCATTCAACAAGACATCGAGAGCATCAGGAGCGCGACATGCCGGCAGATACCCTCTCCACCGAGACCTTGCCCACCCGCCGCTTCGGTCGCACCGACATGCACATCACCCGTGTCGGCTTTGGCGCTTGGGCGATCGGCGGCCCCGACTGGGCGGTCGGCTGGGGCGCGCAGGACGACAAAGCCTCTGTCGCCGCCATCCGCCACGCGGTCAGGCGCGGCATCAACTGGATCGACACGGCCGCCGTCTATGGCCTCGGCCATTCGGAAGAAGTCGTGCGTGAGGCGCTCGCCGGAATACCGGCCGGCGAGCGCCCTTACGTTTTCACGAAATGCGGCCTCGTCTGGGACGAAAAGAACCGCAAAGCCTCGCCGCGTCAGGTCGGCGCACCGACCAGCATTCGCCGCGAGGTGGAAGCCTCGCTGAAGCGGCTCGGGCTGGAGCGGATCGATCTCTATCAGATGCATTGGCCGGCCGAAGACGGCACGCCGCTTGAGGATTACTGGCGCACCCTTCTCGATCTCAAGAAGGAGGGAAAGGTGCGAGCGGTCGGCCTGTCGAACCACAACACGAAGCAACTCGACGCCGCCGAACGTCTAGGCCATGTCGACACGCTGCAGCCGCCTTTCTCGGCGATCCGGCGCGACGTCGCCGCGGCGGAGTTGCCCTGGTGCCATGCGCATGAGACCGGCGTCATCGTCTACAGCCCGATGCAGGCGGGTCTTCTCGCCGGACGCTTCACCATCGAACGCGCGCAGTCGCTGCCGAAAGACGACTGGCGCTCGCGCAATGCGGAGTTCACCGGCGACAAGCTCATTCGCAATCTGAAACTCGTCGGTGCCTTCAAGCCGGTCGCGGAGCGCCACCACACCAGCATCGCGACGGTTGCCGTCGCATGGACGCTCGCCTGGCCGGGCGTCACCGGCGCCATCGTTGGCGCGCGCAGTCCCGAACAGGTCGATGGCTGGCTCGACGCCGCGAAGATCGAATTGACGAAAGAGGACATAGCCGTGATCGCCGCCGCCATCGAGGCAACCGGCGCCGGCACCGGACCGCGCATGCCCGCGGCCTGAATGGTCGGCCGCGGTACCGGTTTCCCAGGACCGGTTCGAAGATTTTTGTTCGAGAGCTTGGGCTCAAGAACCGGCGGGTTCGAGGAGGTTCGCCCCATCCCCCCGCCCACCCCGGCAGCTTCTTCAGTACGCCGGTTCCGAGCCAGGGCGATGCCGTGAGGCGCCTGTGTGAGTACCGCGTCTCACGGCATCGGATTTCCGCGATCCGCCGAGATCGCCGGGCTTGTTCGGGCTATAATGGCCAAGGACCAAAACAGTTTCCGACTCGACGACAAAGCGGTAGAGACAGCGCAGCGGCTGACGTTGCCCCGATCGCTTTTCCCCTGCGACACACCGCCTCCCCTTCGCGTACGCAGCATTTTGGCCTTGATTTCTCTTTGGAATGCCTCTAACTAGCAAGTATCAGTTTGGAGCGATTCCAAAGACCTCCCACTTCAAGGATCAAGGAGCTAGTAATGAGCGTTCTCGTCGGCAAGGCCGCCCCCGATTTCACCGCAGCCGCCGTTCTCGCCAGTGGCGACATCGTCGAGGACTTCAATCTGAAGTCCCATCTCAAAGGCAGCTACGGCCTCGTCTTCTTCTATCCGCTCGACTTCACCTTCGTCTGCCCGTCGGAAATCCTCGCCTATTCGAACCGCGTGCCGCAGTTCAAGGAGCGCAACGTGAAGGTCGTCGCCGTCAGCGTCGACAGCCAGTATACGCACAACGCCTGGCGCAACACGGCGCCGAAGGATGGCGGCCTCGGCCCGGTGCAGTTCCCGATGGTGGCCGACATCACGAAGTCGATCGCGCGCGACTACGACGTGCTGATCGAGGATGCGGGCGTTGCGCTGCGCGGCACCTTCCTCATCGACAAGGAAGGCATCGTCCGTCACCAGCTCGTCAACGACCTGCCGCTCGGCCGCAATGCCGACGAGGCCCTGCGCATGGTCGACGCGCTGCAGTTCCACGAGGAAAACGGCGAAGTCTGCCCGGCCGGCTGGCAGAAGGGCGAGGAAGGCATGGTTGCCGACCCGAAGGGCGTTGCCAAGTATCTCGGCGCCCACGCCGAAGCGCTCTGAGCCGCGCCTAACCGCACTTTCGGACGGGCCGCCCCGCACCTATATTATGGGGCGGCCCGCCTTCTCTCCGCGTTTCTCCAGCCGCGAGCCAACGGAACCATCATGTCCGACACGAAGCACTCCAAGGTCCTCATCATCGGCGGCGGCGCTGCCGGCTATACGGCCGCGATCTATTCGGCGCGCGCCATGCTCGAGCCGACGCTCGTGCAGGGTATCCAGCCGGGTGGCCAGCTCACCATCACGACCGAGGTGGAGAACTATCCGGGTTTCGCCGAGGCCATCCAGGGCCCCTGGCTGATGGAGCAGATGGAGGCGCAGGCGCGCCATATGGGCACCAACATCGTCAGCGACACCATCATCAATGCCGATCTCTCGAAGCGTCCGTTCCGCTTCGTCGGCGACAGCGGCACGATCTATACGTCGGACGCCGTCATCATCGCGACGGGCGCGCAGGCGAAATGGCTCGGCATTCCGTCGGAGCAGCATTTCCAGGGCTTCGGCGTTTCGGCTTGCGCCACCTGCGACGGCTTCTTCTATCGCGGCAAGGAGGTCGTGGTGGTCGGCGGCGGCAACACCGCGGTCGAGGAGGCGCTGTTCCTGACCAGCTTTGCCTCCAAGGTCACCCTGATCCACCGCCGCGACGAACTGCGCTCGGAAAAGATCCTGCAGCA
>CAISYL010000233.1 GCA_903889655.1 uncultured Alphaproteobacteria bacterium
CACGCTTTGCGCCGCGACGACCGGCATGCTGCCAAAGACGAAGCTCGAGATCACCAGGAATACCGTGACGCTGGTCGTCCCGCGCCGCTACGAGTCCCTGCTCGGCGAAGTGGTGCAGAGACGGCTTGCCACGCTCGCCCGGGCCATCGACCGCAAGGGCGAGACGCGCGTCGGGCGCTGAATCCGTTCAGTTCAACGGGTCCGCCAGCAATCCCTGTTCCCTGAAGCTCACATGATCCGCACGTCCTATGACGAGATGATCGAGGACGTGCAATTCAGCCGATCTGCGCATAGTCGACGGTGCAGAAGCGGCCCGTTTGGCCGTCAGGCGCTACCGCTGGCTTTCCGTGCAGTCTAGTGCTCGGCGCGTTCACCGTCTGCCGCTGAAGTCGCGCCTCGCGGTCACCGGGCGCTTTCTGGCGCGCGCGCTCATGAAATACGGGTGGGACTCTACGCGCCCGACGCCAGGACCCGCGACAATCCCTATGTATCGCCGTCAGGCTGTGAGGCAATTTTCGCGACGTTTTAGCCCTGTATTTTCATTTATATGACGATATAGTCAGAATATGACTATATAGTCATAATATGACGATATAGTCAGATTGGGCGATCGGGTCGGTTCGTGAGAAAAGCCATGCAATTGGTCATACTTTTGGTTGCGGTCGGGGGCGCGCTCGTCGCGCTGTGGGGGCTCGAAAAGAGGCGGCGAAAAACCTACGCCGTGACCGGCGGCTTGCATCCGGAGGTGTCGCTGCCCCATCAGGCCGAGTTCGAGCTCTACAGCAACGCCTTCTCGCATTGCTCGCGCAAGACGCGGGTTGTTTTCGCGGAGCTGGGGATCCCTGTCCGGCATCATCCGATCGATCTGATCGAGACCGGTTGGTACCAAACCATCAGCCCGGCCTACTTGCGGATCAATCCGGCTGGCCTGGTCCCGACCCTCGTGCACAAGGGCCACCCGGTCTACGAGTCGGATGACATCATGGCTTACGCCGTCGCTTGCGCGCCGGCGGGTGCGCCTCAGCTTACGCCGTCGGCGCCCGCGCAAAGCGCCGAGATGGAGCGGTGGATTGCACGCGCGACCTTGCCGAGCGAGTTCACCGGCGAAGACGCCAAGCGGTCCGCCGGCGCCTGCGTGCCTGGGCTCACCTTGCCCATCTTCACGACGGCCATTCGCTACATTTCGCCGATCCGGATCCTGCCGGGTCTGCTGTTCCATCGGCAAAAGTCGCGGCCGGTGTTCTTTCTCCTCGCGCGCCTCCAAGGGCTGCGCCTTTGTCAGACCCCGCGCATCCGCGGGATGATCCGCTTTTCCCGCGATCAGATGAAACGCCACCTCCAGGAGCTCGAAGCGCAGCTGGCCGCGAACGGACCTTGGCTGATGGGCGAACAGTACACCTTGGCGGACGTGAGCTGGTCGGCGGTGCTTCTGCGCCTCGATGAAACCGGTTGGCTTGCGTGGTTCGACTCCGTCGCCCCGCTGCCTGCCACATTGGCCTATTATGATCGACTCCGGGGCCGGCCCAGCTGGCAGACCGCGATCTCCGACATGACCCATCCGGTGATCGAGCGGGCCTCCAGGGACCTCAAACAGGCGATAGCAACGGATGCGCGTCTGCGCGAGGCGCTCTACGCTTAGTTTCGGCCGGATCGATGCAAATACCTGGTATGTGCATCCCGATTACCGTGCGCATCATTCGCTGACGCAGATCCTGCTCGCGCCGTTTTCTGGCGTCGATCACTCCGGCCGGCTCTTTCTGGCGCGCGTCGGCTACCACCGCCACGAAGGCAGGGGGGAACCCGAACTCATCGGCAATCTCGCCGGTATCCTGACGGAAACGGAGAACTACCGCGCGCTGGTGCTCGGCCTCGCGCTGCGGCTCGCTTTCACGCTTTGCGCCGCGACGACCGGCATGCTGCCAAAGACGAAGCTCGAGATCACCAGGAATACCGTGACGCTGGTCGTC
>CAISYL010000234.1 GCA_903889655.1 uncultured Alphaproteobacteria bacterium
ACGTCATTGACCGTGACGCCGCCCGACGTCGTGCGGTCGAGCACGCGGCGCTCTTCCTGTGCATCGTCGCCGAAGTAATAAAGGCCGAGCGGCCGGTCATGATCGTTGATGTAACCGAGCACCTCGGACATGTCGCGATAGGACTTCACCGGCAGAACCGGGCCGAAGATCTCGTCCTGCATGACTTTCATGTCGTCGGTCGGGTTGACGATGATGGTCGGCGGAATCTTGTGCGCCTGCTGCTGGCTGAAGTCTTCATTGGCCGGATTGATCTCGACGATCTTCGCGCCCTTCGCCTTCGCATCGTCGACATAGGAGTTGATGCGGTCGTAGTGACGCTGGTTGACGATCGACGTGTAGTCCGGGTTGTCCTTGATGGTCGGGAACATCTTCTTGACCGACTTCGTCGCTTCCGCGACGAACTCGTCGACCCGGCCTTCCGGCACGAAAACATAGTCCGGCGCGAGGCAGATCTGGCCGGCATTGAGTGTCTTGCCCGTCATGATCTTGGCCGCCGTCTCGTCCATCCTGGCCGTCTTCGAGACGATGACCGGCGACTTGCCGCCGAGCTCGAGCGTCAGCGGCACGAGATGCTCGGCCGCCGCACGCATGACGTGATAGGCGATCGAGGTCGCACCCGTGAAGATCAGATGATCGAAAGGCTGCGCGCTGAACGCCTGGCCGACAGCCGGGCCTCCGGTGATGACCGCGACTTCCGTCTCGTCGAAGGCGGAGCGGAACATGCGCGCCATCAATTCGGAAGTCGCCGGCGTGAATTCCGACGGCTTGATCATCGCCCGGTTGCCGGCGGCGAAGACGCCTGCCAGCGGCGCGAAGGTCAGGTTGATCGGGAAGTTCCACGGGCTGATGACGCCGACGGTGCCGAGCGGCTGATACTCGACCCGCGCCTTGGCACCGAGCAGATTGAGCGGAAACTGCGGCTTGCGCTTTTCCGGCTTCATCCACTGGCGCAGATGCTTCTTGGCATGCTTCAGCGGCCCGAGCGTACCCATGACATCGGCCAGCAGCGTCTGCTCATGGCTGCGATGGCCGAAATCGGAGGCCAGCGCCTCGCAGATTTCCTTCTGGTTGTCGACCACAAGGGCGATCGAACGATCCAGCCAGTCGATACGCCGCTCGGCGCTGAGCGGTCCGTCCTTGATGTGCGCGGCCTTCTGGCGGTCCAGAATTTGGCGAATCGAGGCCGAAATGGCGCTCAGATCGGCCTCCTGCGGTTTTGATTCGGCCAGGCTCATGTCTTCCTCCTGTTGCGTGCCCAATGGCCCTTTGGGCCACCCGGACCGGCCGGGCGAGGCGTGTTTAAGGGAAATATACCTGACAAAGGCCGGCGCTCGTAGCCCCTCGCGACGATCGATTTTAATCGGCCTTACGTAGGGGCAACCGCCAAAAAGGAGGCATTCTAAGGGTCCAGTTTACCACGGTGTAACGAAGATCGCCTAGCGTTGGCTCACTGGAGATCTGGCGGTCGCCGCGAAGACGGGCGACGCCATCGTGAGGGCACGGACTTGATTTACACCGACGATATGGGCGTTGCCACAGAGTGGAGCATGAAGGCGCTCGGCCTGATGGCGCGGCACGGCGTTCCCCCGCTGCCCCAGAACTACGATCTCTGGTTTCGTTATGCGTCCGGACAAAGCTCCGATCTCAATGAGGAGATCGACAATCGGCTGAAGGAAGGCCGCAAGATCGACGATCAACTCTCCGCCGATCTGCATCAGCGTTTCGTCACCCATGCAGCCCTTGCCGAAGCGACGATCGACGCCGGCGACAAGTTGAATGTCGAAGTCGACAACATCCTGAAACTCGTCGAAGCGGCGGCGGGCGATTCCACCGCCCTCGGCACATCGGTCAGCAAGGCGAGCGCCGAACTGTCGAACCAGTCCACGCCGACGGACGTTCGCCGCGTGGTCGAGGCGATCGTGACCGCAACGCGCCAGATGGAATCACGCTCGCGCGAACTCGAGGAGCGCCTGCAGGAGACCAAGGGCGAGCTCAATACGCTGCAGACGAACCTGACCAAGGCGCGCAACGAAGCGCGTACGGACGGGCTGACGGGCTGCGCCAACCGCAAGGCCTTCGACGAAACGCTGGCGCAGGAAATTGCACGCGCAACGTCGAACCGTTCGGCGCTCTGCCTCGTCATGGGCGATATCGATCACTTCAAGCAATTCAACGATACATGGGGCCATCGGACCGGCGATCAGGTGCTGCGTCTGGTCGCAAGCTGTCTCAAGGCCGGTGGACGCGAGACCGACACGGTCGCACGCTATGGCGGCGAGGAGTTCGCGATCATCCTGCCCGCGATCTCGACCGACGATGCCGAACGTCTCGCCAATGACATTCGCGAGACGGTGCAGGCACGCGAACTCGTGAAGCGCTCCACGGGAGAATCCCTCGGCCGCGTGACCATGTCGCTTGGCGTGGCGACGCTACGACCGGGCGAAGGCTCCGCAACGCTGATCGAACGCGCCGACGCCTGTCTTTACGCGGCCAAGCGCGGCGGCCGCAACCGCGTCGTCAGCGAGACGCAGGATGTTTCGCTGAAAGCCAAGGCGAGCTGAAGAAGACGAGCCGAACGCCGAAGCCGTGTTGACGTAGCGGAAGAGCCTCCGTTCATTCTGGCGCAACGCCCGACGCGCGCGCTCCCTTCCGTCCCGCCTGTCCCGCGTCTATGCTTCCCGCAAAATCAGAACGGGGAAGAGGCGCCGGCAATGACCGACAGGACAACAATCAAACTCGAGACGAAGGACGGCATCGCCCTCCTCACGCTCAACCGTCCCGAGGTGCTGAACAGCATCAACATGACGCTGATCGCCGACGTCCGCGCGGCGGTCGCCGAAGTGGCAGCCGACGACAATGCGCGCGTGCTAGTCGTCACCGGCGCGGGACGCGGCTTCTGCGCCGGGGCCGATCTCGCAGCGCAAGGCCAGCGGCAGGAAGGCATGAGCATCGGCCAGGGCGTCGCGCATGGCATGGAAACCGGCTTCAACCCGATGATGCGCGAACTCTATGAGCTGCCGAAGCCGATCATTTCCGCCGTGAACGGCACCACGGCAGGAGGCGGCGTCGGTCTCGCGCTGGCTGCCGACATCGTGATCGCCGCAAAGTCGGCAAGCTTCATTCAGGTCTTTGGCCCGAAGCTCGGTCTCATCCCCGATCTCGGCACGACATGGACGCTGCCGCGTCTCGTCGGCCGCGCCCGCGCGCTGGCGCTGACGCTCACCGGCGACAAGCTGCCGGCGGAGACCGCCGCCGAATGGGGCATGATCTGGAAATGCGTCGACGATGCGAGCCTGATGGACGAAACGATGGCGCTCGCCGCAAAGCTCGCCAAGGGCCCGACCGGCGCCTTCGCCGAAATCCGCAAGGCGATCGACATCTCCGGCCACAACACATTCGCCGAACAGCTCGATTATGAACGCGTGACGCAGGGCCGGATGGGCGACCATCCGAACTTCGTCGAGGGCGTCACCGCCTTCCTGCAGAAGCGCGAAGCCAAATTCAAGCCATAAGAAAACAGGAGGAACAGATGGATTTCGAACGCGCAAGGCTCGACATCGACGGACCCGTCGCCACGCTGACGCTGAACCACCCGGAAGTCATGAACGCCGTCTCGCCGGAAATGCTCGGTGGGCTGATGAAGGCGATGGACGAAGTCGAGAATCCGAAGAACGGCATCCGCTGCCTTGTGATGACCGGCGAAGGACGCGGCTTCTGCACCGGCGCCAACCTGCAGGGGCGCGGCGACAACAATGGCGGCCGCCCCGATGCGGGCTCGGCGCTTGAGACGATGTACCACCCCTTCCTGCGCCGCCTGCGCAATCTCGCCATGCCCTTCGTCACCTCGGTGAACGGCCCGGCGGCGGGCGTCGGCATGAGCTTCGCGCTGATGGGCGACCTCGTGCTCTGCGCGAAATCCTCCTATTTCCTGCAGGCCTTCCGGCGCATCGGCCTGGTGCCGGATGGCGGCTCGACCTGGATCCTGCCTCGCCTCGTCGGCAAGGCCCGCGCCATGGAACTGTCGCTGCTCGGCGAAAAGCTTCCGGCGGAAACAGCCCTCGCCTGGGGTCTGGTCAATCGCGTCTTCGACGATGCGGAACTCGCGGCCGAAACGAAGAAGCTCGCGCTCGACCTCGCCAATGGCCCAACCGTTTCCCTGAGCCTCATCCGCAAGCTTTATTGGGAGAGCACCGATAACAGCTACGAAGAGCAGCTGAACCTTGAGCGGCAGTTGCAGCGCACAGCGGGCGCCAGCAACGATTTCAAGGAAGGCGTGCGGGCCTTCCTTGAGAAGCGGCCGGCCCAGTTCAAGGGCGAATAACCCTCCTCATGCCCCGGTTTCTTCTCGCGACATGCGGGAGGAACCGGGCGTCTGGCCTCGCCATCACGACATTTATCTATTCGTCGTTTTCGGACAAATTTCTCTTTTCGCACACGCCGGTCGCGGCAATTGCCTTGACAGATCTGCCGCTGCGCCTGAACTGTAGACGGACGAATTTTCAGCCGTTGCAACCGCAGCCCGCCAGGCCGCACGCCGGGATTGAACAATGCGCCCGATCATCCGTCGTCTGCTCCGTGTCACCCTGTATCTCGTCTCGCTTTCGATCTTTGCCGCGCCTGCGTTGGCCGGAACGATCGAGAGCCGCTTTGCCGAAGTGAACGGCGTCCGCCTTCACTATCTCATTGCGGGTAAGGGCGATCCCATCGTGCTCCTGCACGGCTACGCGGAATCGAGCCATATGTGGCTGCCGCTGATCCCGAAACTCGCAGTGAATCACACCGTCATCGCGCCGGACCTGCGCGGCTTCGGCCAATCCGCCACACCGCCCGACGGCTATACAAAAGCGGTGATGGCGCAGGACATTCACGCACTGACACAGAAGCTCGGCTACAAGCACGTCGCCGTCGTCGGCCATGACATCGGCTTGATGGTCGCCTACGCCTATGCAGCGCAATACCCCGCCGAAACCGACCGCGTCGTCTTGATGGACGCCTTTCTGCCCGGCGTCGGCGACTGGACCAAGGTCTGGCTGTTGCGAGACCTATGGCACTTCCATTTCTACGGACCGACCCCGCTCGCCCTGGTGAAGGGTCGTGAGCGCATCTATTTCGAGCATTTCTGGAATGACTTCGCCGCCGACCCGAAGCACTCGGTGCCCGAGAAGGACCGTGTCTTCTACGCGAAGGAATACGCACAACCCGACCATATGCGCGCCGGCTTCGAAGTCTTTCGCGCTTTCGAGCAGGACGCGAAGGATTTTGCGGGCTTCGCGAAGACGCCGCTGACCATGCCGATGCTGGTGCTGTCGGGCGAAAAGGCGGGCGGCCAATTCCTGATCGATCAAGGCAAGATGGTCGACTCCAATGTCGAGGGCGTCATCGTCACCGGCTCCGGCCACTGGCTGATGGAAGAGGCGCCGGACAAAGTGATGCCGAAGCTGGTCGAGTTTCTGAACAAGTGATGCGTTTGCAACGCCGGGAACGCTGACCGGCTTTTCATTTCGATGTATGCTTCCCCCGCAATTGCTTTCAGGGGAGGAGGCATTCATGCATCCCGCACTCTTGTTGATATCCGCCTGGGCCCTGTGGGGTCTGTCGTGGTTCGCGGCCGCAGTCTGGACCGGTCGTACGGAAAATCGTGTTCCGCGCGCAAGCGCCGAAGTCTGGCTCTATCGGACGCTGGTCACGGTCGGCCTCGTACTCCTCTACTACCGGACCGCATTGGTTCTCCACATGCATCGGCTCTGGCATGTCGGCTACGACGGCGCCTATGCGCTCGCCTTCGCCGCCATAGCGGGATTCCTTTTCACCTGGTGGGCGCGTGTCCATCTCGGCCGTTTGTGGTCGGGGGCCGTCACCCGCAAGGAAGGTCACTACGTCGTCGATACCGGCCCTTACGGCATCGTCCGTCATCCGATCTATACCGGCATTCTCGCCGCGACGCTCGCGACCGCGCTGACGCTGGCGACGATCCCCGCCCTTCTTGGCCTGGTCTTCATAACCGTCGGGCTGTGGCTGAAGGCCAAGATCGAGGAGCGGTTTCTCGCCGCGGAGCTCGGCCCCGATGCTTACGGCGATTACCGGCGCAGAGTGCCGATGCTCGTTCCGTTCGGGCCGAAGGGCGCGTGATCGCATTTCGCTAGGCCTTGCGTCTCGCGGGCTTCTTCTTCGAGGGTGATCCCTTGGCGGGCGCGGCTTTCTTCTTCGCGGCGGCCTTCTTGCGCTCGGCGGCGCGCGCCGCCCTGGCGAGCTTCTCGGCCTTCACCGCGCGCATGACGTCCATCGCCTTCCGCGCCCATTGAACGAGTTCGTCCGGGTCGTCGTAAAGACGTTCAGGCACTTCATAATAATGGAGTGAGCCGGTGCTGCCGTCCGTCATCTCGAAGGTGAAGGGCCCCTTGTCCTCGGCCTCGAAGTCGGCGCGGTTGCGGTCGTCGACCTTGAAGTAGAGCGTCTCGTCGAAGATGAGGCCGAACATCAGATCGTCGAGATAGACGCCAGCGCCCCCGAACATGCCGCGAAAGCGGATGGGACCGAGACGCTCTAGCTGTTCGGCGAGGAATTCCTTGTATTCGGAGCTGACCGCCACGGCCCGGTCCTAGAGCCGCGCGGGTTCTATCGTGACGCTCTCGCCGCAGCCGCAGGCGTCCGTCACATTCGGATTGTTGAACTTGAAGCCAGCGGAGAACTTGTCGGTCTCATAGTCCATCTCGGTGCCGATAAGAAAGAGGATCGCCTTCGGGTCGATCAGAATCTTGACGCCCTTGTCCTCGACTACTTCGTCGAGCGGCTTTACGGCCTCGGCATATTCCATCGTGTATTCCATGCCGGCGCAGCCGCCGTTCTTCACGCCGACACGCAGGCCCACATATTTGCCTTCGGAACGCGACATGATGGCCTGCAGATGCTCCGCAGCCCTGTCGGTCAGCCTGATTGCCTTGGGACGTTCTCTCGCCATGTTCTTACCTCAGGGCTACAAATGGATATTGAGCCCTATTCCTTCAAGTTCAATACATGTTGAGCGCGACACGCGCCTCGTCGGACATCCGGCTCGGATCCCAGGGTGGATCGAAGGTCATGTTGACCTTGACGTCGCCCACGCCCTCGACCGAGCGGACGGCATCCGCCACCATCTCGGGCATCGTGCCGGCAACCGGGCAGCCCGGCGCCGTCAGCGTCATATCGATCAGAATGTCGCGATCGTCGGACACATCGACCTTGTAGATGAGACCGAGTTCGTAGATATCGACCGGAATCTCCGGGTCGTAGACGGTCTTCAGCGCCGCGACGATGTCGTCGCTGAGCCTGTCGAGCTCTTCCTGCGGAATGGCCGAAGGTGCGGGCACATCGCCCGCCTTCTCAGCCTCGTCCGCCATGTTTACCTCGTCCGACATAACCGGAATCCTCAACCAAAGAATTTCTTCGCATCGATGAGGGCGGCAACCAGCCGGTCGACCTCCTCATGCGTCGTGTACATCGCGAAGGAAGCCCGCGCCGTCGCCGTCACGCCGAAGCGTTCCATCAAGGGCTGCGCGCAATGATGTCCCGCGCGGACCGCGACGCCCGCCCGGTCGATGATGGTCGCAATGTCATGCGCATGCGCCGTCCCCATCGCAAAGGAAATGATGCCGCCCTTGGTGCGCGACGTGCCGATAATACGAAGATCGTTGATGGCCGACAGTCGCTCCGTCGCATAGGCGAGAAGGCTCGTTTCATGCGCGGCGATGCGGGCGCGACCGATGCGATGCACGTAATCGAGCGCCGCGCCGAGACCGATCGCCTCGACGATTGCCGGTGTGCCGGCCTCGAAGCGATGAGGCGCGGCCGCGTAGGTGACGTTCTCAAGCGACACTTCACGGATCATTTCGCCGCCACCGCGATAGGGCCGCATCTTCGCCAGCAATTCTTTCTTGCCGTAAAGAAGCCCGATGCCGGTGGGGCCATAAATCTTGTGACCCGTCACGGCATAGAAATCGGCATCGAGGTCGCGCACATCGACGTCGAGGTGAACGGCGCTCTGCGAGCCGTCCACGACAACCGGAATGCCCTTCGCATGGGCGAGCCGGATGATCTCCTTCATCGGCGTCACCGTGCCGAGCACGTTCGACATATGCGTCAGCGCGACGATCTTGACCCTGGGGCCGAGCAGCTTCTCGTAAGCTGCCATGTCGAGGTCTCCCTCGTCGGTGACCGGTACCCATTTCAGAACGGCACCCTGTCGCTCGCGCAGGAAGTGCCACGGCACGATGTTCGAATGGTGCTCCATGACCGAGAGCACGATCTCGTCGCCGGGCTGAATCAGCGGCGCAGCATAGCTCGACGCGACGAGGTTGAGCGCATCCGTCGAACCGGAGGTGAAAATGATCTCGTCGGTCGAACCGGCATTGAGAAAGGCACGCGCCTTCTCGCGCGCATCTTCGAAGGCCTGCGTCGCGGCATTGGAAAGATAATGAAGCCCGCGATGGACATTCGCGTATTCGCTTTCCATCGCATGGGTCATCGCGTCGATGACGGCCCTGGGCTTCTGTGCGGAGGCACCGTTGTCGAGATAGACGAGCGGCTTGCCATAAACTTCACGCGACAGGATCGGGAAATCGGCCCGCACGGCCGCCACATCATAGGGCGCTTCGCCGATGTTCAGGGTCATCTCGGTCATGCCGTCTTCTCCCGATGACGCTCGAACCAGCTCGCGGCAAGCTTACGCAGATCGTCGCGGGCCGCTTCATGCGGCACCGTCTCGAAGGCATCGTCGAGGAAGGCGGAAATCAACAGCTGCCGCGCGGTAGGTTCATCGATGCCGCGCGAGCGGAGATAGAAGATCGCCTCACGATTGAGCTCGCCAATGGTCGACCCATGCGCGCATTGGACGTCGTCGGCATAGATCTCGAGTTCGGGCTTGGCGTTCATCGCCGCATCGCGCGAAAGAAGCAGCGCGTTGGTCATCTGCCGCCCATCGGTCTTCTGGGCATCTGGACGCACGATGACCTTGCCCTGAAAGACGCCGGTCGAGGCATTATCCAGCACCGTCTTGAAGAGCGTCCTACTGGAGCAATTCGGCACCGCATGATCGACGATGCAGAAATGATCGCCATGCTGCGTGCCCGAGAGCGCCGTCGCGCCGTTTACATGCGCCTCCGCGCCCTCGCCCCTGAATGTGACAAAGCTCTGGCTGCGCGACAGCTTTGCGCCGAGCGTCAGCGAGAAGCTCGACAGCTTCGAGGACGCCGCGAGCTCCGCCGTCAGGCTCGCGAGATGAATGGCGTCCGCCGCCTCGTCCTGAATCTTGACATGGGTCAGCGCTGCGCCCTTGCCGAGCGAGACGTCGGTGACGTGATCGACGAAATAATTCCTCGCGCCGGCATCGAGATGAGTCTCGAAAATCGTCGCTTCCGCACCTTCCTCCAGACGAACGAGATTGCGCACATGAGAGGCGCCGTCGTCGTTCGCGAGGAAGAGAAGATGCAACGGCGTGTCGAGCTTTGCCCCACGCGCGATATGAAGCCCGATACCGTCGCGCATCAGCGCGGTGTTGAGCGCGATGACATTCCCCGCCTGCGCCTCCACCTTCGTCTCGACCAGCGGACGAGCCCAGGTCGAATTCAGCGCGTTGCCGAGCGACATGAGCGTCACGCCGGCGGGCAGCTTCGTTCCCGATAGATCACTGCGAAGACGGCCGTTGACGAAGACGATCACATGGCGGTCGATGTCGTGGAAAGCAGCGACCGAAGCCCGCTTCGCCGCATCCGGCAGAACCACAGCACCATCCGGCAGCGGCGCTGGCGAAAGCGTCGCGCCGCCAAGCGCCCGCGAAAGATCGGTGTAGCGCCAGTCTTCGAGCCGGCGATGGGGCAGACCTGCCTCCGCGAAAGCCTTCAACGCTTCCGCCCGCCGGGCGCCGAGCCATGCGAGGCCCGCGCCCGGCAGCGCCGCGCGCTCCCGCTCGTAGGTCTCGATGAAATTCCGGGCCGCGTCCGTCATTTCGTTCCCTTACGCCGCAAATTCGGCATAGCCGGTACGTTCGAGTTCACCCGCGAGTTCCTTGCCGCCCGTACGAACGATGCGCCCCTTCGACAGCACATGAATGACGTCAGGCACGATATAATCGAGCAGACGCTGATAATGCGTGATGACGACCATCGCGCGCTCCGGCGAGCGAAGCGTATTGACGCCTTCCGCGACGACTTTCAGCGCGTCGATATCGAGCCCGGAATCCGTCTCGTCGAGGATCGCAAGCGACGGCTCCAGCAGCGCCATCTGCAAGATTTCGGCGCGCTTCTTCTCGCCGCCGGAAAAGCCGACATTGAGCGCCCGTTTCAGCATGTCGTCTGTGACGTTGAGCGGCTTCGATTTCTCCCGCACGAGCTTCAGAAACCGCGGCGCGTCGAGTTCGTCTTCGCCCCGCGCCTTGCGCTGTGCATTGAGCGCCGTGCGCAGGAACGTCATCGTCGTGACGCCCGGAATTTCGATCGGATACTGGAAAGCCAGAAACACGCCCGCCGCCGCGCGCTCATCCACATTCATGGCAAGCAGGTCGCGGCCCTTGTAAACGACCGAGCCCTCGGTGACCTCATAGCCGTCGCGACCGGCCAGCACATAGGACAGCGTCGACTTGCCGGAACCGTTCGGCCCCATGATCGCATGCACCTTCCCGGCCTCGACGGTAAGGTCGATACCTTTCAGGATTTCCTTACCGTCCACGGCAACATGCAGGTTCTTGATCTCAAGCATTAGCCAACGCTTCCTTCCAGACTGATGCCGACGAGCTTCTGGGCCTCGACGGCAAATTCCATCGGCAATTGCTGCAGCACGTCGCGGCAGAAGCCGTTGACGATGAGCGCGACCGCTTCTTCCTCGGGCACGCCCCGCTGGCGGCAATAGAACAACTGCTCTTCACTGATCTTCGAGGTTGTCGCCTCGTGCTCCAGGATCGCGGTCGGGTTCTTCGATTCGATATAGGGAACCGTATGCGCCGAACAACGGGGGCCGATCAGCAGGCTGTCGCATTGCGTGAAATTGCGGACGTTCTCCGCCTTCTTGTGCACGCTGACGAGACCGCGATAGGTGTTCGACGAACGCCCCGCCGCAATGCCCTTCGAGATGATGCGGCTCGACGTATTGCGACCGAGATGGATCATCTTGGTGCCGCTGTCGACCTGCTGGTAATTGTTCGAGATCGCGATCGAGTAGAACTCGCCACGCGAGTCGTCGCCGCGCAGGATGCAGCTCGGATATTTCCAGGTGACGGCGGAGCCGGTCTCGACCTGCGTCCAGGAAATCTTCGACCGCGCACCGCGGCAGTCCCCACGCTTCGTCACGAAATTGTAGATGCCGCCCTTGCCGTTCTCGTCGCCGGGAAACCAGTTCTGCACCGTCGAATATTTGATCTCGGCATCGTCCATCGCGACGAGCTCGACAACGGCCGCGTGAAGCTGGTTCTCGTCGCGCTGCGGCGCCGTGCAACCTTCGAGGTAGCTCACATAGGAGCCCTTGTCGGCGATGATCAGCGTCCGCTCGAACTGGCCGGTCTGCTTCTCGTTGATACGGAAATAGGTCGAAAGCTCCATCGGGCAGCGGACGCCTGGCGGGATATAGACGAAGGACCCGTCGGAGAAGACCGCCGAATTGAGCGTCGCGTAATAATTGTCGGAGGTCGGCACGACCGAGCCGAGATACTTCTTCACCAGTTCCGGATGCTCGCGTACGGCTTCCGAGAACGGGCAGAAGATGACGCCCGCTTCCGCGAGCTTGGTCTTGAAGGTAGTGACGACCGACACGCTGTCGAAGACGGCATCGACCGCGACACCGGCAAGCAACTGCTGCTCGACCAGAGGAATGCCGAGCTTCTTGTAGGTTTCGAGAAGCTTCGGATCGACCTCGTCGAGCGAATTGAGCTTCGCCGACTGCTTCGGCGCTGAATAATAATAGGCATTCTGAAAGTCGATCGGCGGATAGGAGACCTTCGCCCATGTCGGCTCTTCCATGGTCAGCCAGCGGCGATAGGCCTCGAGACGCCATTCAAGCATCCAGTCGGGCTCTTCCTTTTTTGCCGAAATGAAACGGATCGTGTCTTCGCTCAAGCCGATAGGCGCCCGCTCGGACTCGATGTCCGTCGAGAAGCCGTATTTGTACTTGTCGCTGGCGACCTGATCGACGGTCTCGACCGTCTCGCGAACCGCTGCCATCTCAACTCTCCACTTCTGCAAGCGCAGCCATCGGCGCGCTCGCCGTCGAACTCTTCACCTTGTCGCGCGCGCGGACCGCGGCGCGGGACCAACCCAGCACCAGCCGGTCGATCTCTTCTTCCGTATTCGCGAGCCCAAGGCTCACGCGGATCGCGCCTTTCGCCAGAGCGTCGTCGACACCCATCGCACCAAGCACATGCGATCGCGCAACCTTGCCCGACGAACAGGCGGAACCGGCACTGACCGCGCACCCGTCGAGGTCGAGCGTCATCAGCAAGGTCTCGGCATCGAGACCCGGCGCCGAAAAGAGGCTCGTATTGGCGAGGCGCGGCGCAGCGTGACCGAAAATCCGCACCTCCGGCACGGCCTCGCGCAACGCTGCCTCGAGCCGGTCGCGCAACGCCTGCACGTGCGGCATCTCCGCAATTTCCCGCGCGGCGGATTTCGCAGCCGCACCGAAACCCGCAATGCCCGCCACGTTTTCCGTTCCGGAACGCCGGCGCAATTCCTGGCCGCCGCCACGGATCAGCGCCTCGAACGGCAGGCCGTCGCGGACGATCAGCGCGCCGACGCCCTGCGGCCCGCCGAGCTTGTGCGCGGACATGCTGATCATGTCGACGTCGAGCGCCGGAAAATCAACCGGCATTCGTCCCAATGCCTGAATGGCATCGGCGAACACCACGGCGCCAACTTGCCTTGCCATTTGCGCCGCCGCCGCGACCGGCTGCATCACGCCCGTCTCGTTATTCGCGAGCATGACCGCAACCAGCGCCTTGCCGGGCGCATCGAGACGCCGCGCCAACTCGCCGATATCGACAAGCCCATGCGCATCGACGCCGACGATTTCGACCGGAACGCCGAGCGCCGCCGCGGAGGCCCGCACACAATCATGCTCGACTGCCGACAGGATCACGCGCTCGACGCCGAGCGCCGCGCGCGCCGTGTGAAGCGCAAGGTTCGCCGCCTCCGTCCCGCCGCTGGTGAAAACCACCTCGGCGGGCTTCGCATGAACGAGCGCAGCCACTGCTGCCCTCGCCTCCTCGACGAGTTTCCGCGCCGCCCGCCCCTCGGCATGGACCGACGAGGGATTGCCGCCGATGAGCAACGCACGCGCGACCGCCTCCGCCGCCTCGGCGCGGACCGGGGCGGTGGCGTTATGATCCATATAGGCGCGTCTCATCGTCATTCGCTTCGAACCCTCGGGCTTCGGCGCAATCTCTATCTCAATCGGCAGCGTTGGAAATCGCCTGCTGGTCGCCCGCGCGGGCGCCTGGATGCGTCGTCGTCACCCGGCCATTTATCACGTCGCCAAGCGAAACGGAGCCCAGGAAAAGATGAATCTGATGGCTCAGTTCCGCCCAGAGATCATGCGTGATGCAGCGGCTGGAGGAGTTGCCCATACAGCCTTTCGGCGAGCCGACCTCGCAGCGCGTCGCCTTGAGCGGCTCGTCCACGGCTAGAATGACGTCCGAAATGCGGATTTCATCGGCATGGCGCGAGAGCAGATAACCGCCCCCCGGCCCGCGCACGCTTTTCACAAGATCTCCACGGCGAAGCTTGGCAAACAGCTGTTCCAGATAGGAAAGCGAGATTTCCTGCCGCTCGGCGATGTCGGCCAGGGCCACCGGCCGACCGGTTCCGTAACGGGCCAGATCCGCCATCGCCATCACGGCATAACGTCCCTTTGTGGTGAGCTTCACGGACCTATCTCCTTTCGAAACCGCCCGGGAGCCGAGTCCCGAGGCCTAAAACCCTTGCGCAACCGGCACTTGCCTGTGTTAAGAACGAGCGCCTTTCAGCCCTCGGAAGGCCCGACGCGCCGGATTGGCTGCATTGGGTTGCCGAAGCGGGGAGGATCAAGCGGTCTGGCTTCGGCTATTCCGAGTGCTACAGTCAACTACTTAACCGTCTCTGGACATGATTTCCAGCGAAAATGCCAATTGACGGGGAAATAACTCCCAGTCCGGTGGTAGGTTAATGGCCCCGGGATGCCCGGCGCCTCACAAAGCGAGACGAGAGGGTAATGCCAGAAGTCATTTTCAACGGTCCCGCAGGGCGTATCGAGGGGCGCTACCACCACAGCCGCAAGGCCAATTCGCCGATCGCGCTGGTGCTGCATCCCCACCCGCAGTTCGGCGGCACCATGAACAATCCGGTCACCTACACCCTGTTTCAGGGCTTCGTGAACCGGGGCTTCTCGGTCCTTCGCTTCAACTTCCGCGGCGTCGGCCGCAGCCAGGGCGCCTTCGACTCAGGCATAGGCGAACTTTCCGACGCCGCTTCGGCGCTCGACTGGCTGCAGGCCCAGAACGCCGATGCCTCGCAATGCTGGATCGGCGGTTTTTCGTTCGGCGCCTGGATCGCCATGCAGGTGCTGATGCGCCGCCCTGAGATCGAAGGCTTCATCTCGGTCGCCCCGCCGGCCAACATGTACGACTTCACGTTCCTCGCGCCCTGCCCCTCCTCAGGCCTCATCATCAACGGCAGCGCCGACCAGGTTGCGCCCGCCCCCGATGTGCAGAAGCTCGTCGATCGGCTGAAGACGCAGAAGGGCATCGTCATCGAACATTCGACCATCGACGGTGCAAACCACTTCTTCGATCAGCACCTCGAACAGCTCGCCAATGTCTCGGGCGCCTATCTCGACAAGCGCCTCGCCGCGCAGGCGCAGAGAGCCTGACGTCATCGATATCCGGGGAGAACCGCCAATGCTCTATGCAGTCGCAAAGGCGCTTCTCTCCGGGGTCATCATCATGGCCGTATCTGAGATCGCGAAACGCAACCCGTCGCTCGGCGCGCTGGTCGTCTCGCTTCCGCTCATCTCGATCCTCGCGATCATCTGGCTCTGGAACGATACCGGCGACGGCGAGCGTATCGCGGCTCATGCCGAAGCGACCTTCTGGTACGTGCTGCCGACCCTGCCGATGTTCCTCGTGCTGCCCGCCCTGCTGCGCGGCGGCACCGGCTTCTGGCCCTCGCTCGGCCTCTCCTGCCTGCTGACCTTCGCGCTCTATCTCGCAACCGTCTGGATCGCGGCGAAGTTCGGCGTGAGGCTCTGACGGAGAGATATCTCAAAACTTCGAGCGGTCAGCCTTGTGCAGCCGTCCGCCGGGCATCGGTTCCGGCACGCCCGTCGTCGTGGGCAAACTGAGCGGCAGGCCGCGCAGCGAACGGGCCGCGAGATAGGCGAAGGCTTCCGCCTCGACATCATCGCCCCGCCAGCCGAGATCTTCCGCCGGCAGAACGCCGCCCTGAAGACGCTCGCTCAGCATCCGCATCAACACCGGATTGTGCCGTCCGCCACCGCAGACGATGAAGCGCGACGGCATGCCGGGAATATGCGCCACGCCGCGCGCGATCGCCTCGACGGTGAAGGCGGTCAGCGTCGCCGCGCCGTCTTCCGGCGACAGATGCGCGACGGCTTCGGCTGCGCGGGCGAATGAAAAGCGGTCGAGCGATTTCGGCGGCGGAGCCTCGAAGAACTCATGCTGCATCAGCCGCGACAGCACATCGACATCGACCTCGCCGATTTCCGCTAGCGCCCCGTCCTTGTCGACGGGTTCGCCCGTGTGCCGATGCGCCCAGTCGTCGATCAGCGCATTGCCGGGGCCGGTGTCGAAAGCGATGAGGCGCCCGTCGAGCCCGACATAGGTGACATTGCCGACGCCGCCGATATTGACGATGGCGACCGGCTCCGTGATACCGGCGCTCCGCACCAGCGCCTGATGATAAAGCGGCACCAGCGGCGCGCCGTGACCGCCGGCCGCCACGTCGGCAGAGCGGAAGTCGTTGATGACGTCGATACCGGTCAGCGAGGCCAGCACGTCGCCCATCCCGATCTGGACCGTGCGCCGGGCCTCCGGCTGGTGCAGCACCGTCTGCCCATGAAAGCCGATGAGATCGATGTCGGCGGGCTTGAAGCCGGACATGTCGAGAAGTTTCCGGACCGCCTGGGCATGGGCAAGCGTCAGCAGCCGCTCGGCCTCCGCCACCGCCTCGGGCATGGGCTCGCCTGCGGTCCATGATTTCGAGGCTTCAAGCGCCGCCCGCAGCACAGCCCGCTCTTCCGCCGTATAGGGAACCCCGAGGCTCGGGCCGGGGCGCACGATATGCTCGCCATCCGTCTCCAGAATGGCAGCGTCGATACCGTCGAGCGAGGTACCGCTCATCAGGCCTATGGCTCGGATCATGCGAATTGGTCCGTTTTTCCCGTCTGGAAAGCGTGATACACCACCGGCTCCTTTATGCCTATGGCAAGCCTTCAACCGAGCCGATCATGAGCAATTTCAAGTCCGACTTCCTGCGCGAAATCGAAGCCCGTGGCTTCATCCACCAGATCTCCGATCCGGAGGCCCTGGACGCCTATGCCGCGAAGGAAACCGTGACCGCCTATATCGGCTTCGACTGCACGGGGCCGAGCCTCCATGTCGGCCATCTGATGGGCATCATGATGCTGCGCCGCCTGCAACAGGCAGGCCACAAGCCGATCGTGCTGATGGGCGGCGGAACCACCAAGGTCGGCGATCCTTCCGGCAAGGACGAGTCGCGCCAGCTCCTGACCGACGAACAGATCGCCGCCAACATGGCCTCGATCAAAACGGCCTTCTCGCGCTTCCTGACCTTCGGCGACGGACCGAAGGATGCGATCATGGTCAACAACGCCGAGTGGCTCGACAAGCTCGAATACATCGCCTTCCTGCGCGATTACGGCCGTCACTTCTCGGTCAACCGCATGCTCAGCTTCGACAGCGTGAAGCTGCGTCTCGAACGCGAGCAGCCGCTCTCGTTCCTCGAATTCAACTACATGATCCTGCAGGCCTACGACTTCGTGGAACTCGGCAAGCGTTACGGCTGCCGCTTGCAGATGGGTGGTTCGGACCAGTGGGGCAATATCGTCAACGGTCTCGAGCTCGGGCGCCGCGCGGCGGGACTCGACCTCTTCGCACTCACCTGCCCGCTTATCACGACCTCGTCGGGCGCCAAGATGGGCAAGACGGCGGCAGGCGCCGTCTGGCTCAACGCGGACATGCGCTCGCCCTTCGACTACTGGCAGTTCTGGCGCAACACGGAAGATGCCGATGTCGGCCGCTTCCTGAAGCTCTTCACCGAACTGCCGCTCGATGAAATCGCGCGTCTCGAAAAACTCGAAGGCGCGGAACTGAATGAAGCGAAGAAAATCCTCGCGACCGAGGCGACCGCCATGCTGCATGGCCGCGAGGAAGCGGAAAAAGCCGCGAACGCCGCCCGCGCCTCTTTCGAGCAGGGCAGCATCAGCACTGATCTGCCGACGGTGGAAATAGCGGGCTTCGAGCTTGAAGGCGGCATGGGCATTCTCAACGCGCTGGTGACGGCGAACTTCGTCACCTCCACCAGCGAAGCCCGCCGCCAGATCAAGGGCGGCGCGATCCGGCTCAACGATGAAGCCGTATCCGACGAGCGACTGACCTTGACACCCGCGCACCTGACCGACGGGGTCATCAAACTTTCGATGGGTAAGAAGCGTCACGTGCTGCTGAAGCCCAGAGGCTGAAGTTCGCAAGAAAAAGCCCCCTCCTGACGGAGAGGGCCTATTCGCGTCCCACGGGGGCTTGGGGCGCTTGGGGTTGCCGCGGGTTTTCCCGCTGTTCGTTATTCTATTCCGCAGCCGTGCCGCTCAGTGCATAGATCGCCGCTGAACCGCCCGCTCCGTTCAACTCCTGCAGATAGCGAATGCCTTCCTCGGCAATGTCGTCGCCGATCATGCGGTCGCCTTCGCCGTGAAGTTCGGCCATGTCGACATAGGCGGCATACATCGGCGCGGTGCGCCTGGTGATGATGCCGGCCTTCAACAGGGTCTTGATCAGCACCCGAAAGATGTTGGTCGATTCCTGCATCGTCGCGCGCATCTGCTTGTCGGCCAGCGCTTCGGCCAGGGCCCCCTGTACCCAACGCCAGTCGAGCCCGATGCGTTCGTAGATTTCCTTCTTCTGCTCCGGGCCCGTGGAGTTCCGCAAGAGCTTCATGAAACATTCGAGCGCCCAGTCCTCGATCATATCGCGCTCTTCGGGCGGCAGCTTCGGCACGGTACGGTCTGCCCATATCTTGCCGAACTTGTGGTGGAAAGCCTCGTCCGTCATGACGAGTTGCATCAGCCGGCGCAGCAGCGGATCGTGCGTCTTGGCATAGAAGGACGCGAAGGCTCCCATCGCAAGCCCCTCGACGACCATCTGCATACCGACGAGTTTCTTCCAGACAAGCGGCGTCGCCACGATCTCTGTCAGGATTTCCTGAAGCACGACGCCGCAGGCTGTCGGCTTGCCCCATCGCACCTGGATATATTTCGCAAAGCCGGTGACGTGGCGCGCTTCCTCGCGCGTCTGGTTCGCGGCATATTCCTGCGCGCCGGGATCTTTCAGGATGTGGCAAAGGCTCGCCGAGAGCGCGAGCGCACCGGCCTCGCCGTGCAGGATCGACGACATGTTCCAGCGCACTGCTTCGTTGACCAGATAGATTTTCTGATCCGTGTTGAGCTTGTCGGAAACGGCCGTCTGCAATTCCATGTTGAAATCGGTCGGGACCAGAAGGTCGCGCTCGATATTCCATGGCGAATTGAAGTCGATATATTTGGGGTCGAGCGGATCCCAGAAATGGTCGTGGGTCGCCGAGATGATCTTGTCGAAAGCGGTCGACCGCGCGCCGTAGCGATCGACATCCATCATCGCCGGGAAGTCGTCGGGCGCGATGGCCTCATAGGCGGAATCCGTGGTCATGCGTTCGTTCGTGGACATCGTCTCCTCCTCCGCTGTCCAGAATGGCAATGACACGAGTTTATATGCGGAGCGCTGCTCCGCAAATCAAATCGACAACATGGGTTATGGTTTCGGCGCGGGATTTACCGGCGCTGCGGGTGTCGGCGTGGCGGCAGGCGCTGAAGCGGCGGCCGGCGGTGCTTTCTGATTATCGCCGACAGACTTGTCAGCAGGTGCAGCGGCAGGAGGCGCCGGCGAAGCCGGCTGTTCAGGCGGAAGCGAACTCGAAAATTCGAAAAGACGCCGCAGGAACCCGGGCGCAATCGCCGAGAGCGGATTCACGATCACGCTCGGATTGTCGATATTGCCCTTCACCGCATAGGTGAAGCCGAAAATTCCTTCGCCTTCGCGACCGACAATGAGCGGCCCGAGCAGCGGCACCTTCCCGAGAACCGAATTCACCGTGTAGGCGGGGACAAGAGTGCCTTCCATCTGCGCAACATCGGCCGAACGATCGATCTGCCCGTTGAGCGTAAGGCCGATGGCCGGCCCGGACATCCGCGCCTCCTCGACATGGATGCGGTGGCCGGTGACGCGGAACGGCAGCTTCAGCGTGTCGAAGAAAATGCCTTCGCCAGTCAGCGTGTCGCTGATGCCGGTCAGCGAGCCGAGCGTCAGGATCTTGGCGAGCACCGGCGCATTGGCGATGCGGAATTTCGATGCGCTGATCTCGCCGGTGAGCGGCGATCCCGGCAACCGGTCGTCGAAGACCGCATCGGCGGAGAGATCGCCACCCCGTACGCCTTTGAAGAGGTCGAGTGCTCGGAAGACCGCGCCCGCATCGCTCGACCGCAACGTGAAGCTGCGTTGGCGGTTCGGCACCTGCGAGATCGATGTCGAAAGCTTGTTGCGCATCTGATCGAGCGCCAGCAGGTCCATCAGGTAGACATCGCCTTCGATCAACGCAACGCGCGCATCGAGATCCGTGAACTTCGCATCGTTCTGCGCGGCGACTTCACCGATACGCGCCCGGATCGCGGTCCGAAGCGTCTGGTCCTTCTCCATCTCGGGCGTGAGCAGGCGCGTCGCCGCCCTCTCCGCCTCGGCCTTGTCGCCATTGCCGGAGATAAAGGCATGAAGCAGGCCGCGCGCGTCGGCCTTCGGCCCCTCGATATCGACGACGAGTTGTCCGTTCGCATCGCGCTGTGCCTTGAGAGCGATATCGTTGGTCGGCCCGAGTTTCACCGTCGGAATATTCGCGGAAAGAATCCGGTTCTTCTTGTCGATGGAGAAGACACCCTTGACGGCTATGCCCTCGCCTGCCATCGCAAAGTCCGTGAAACTGTACGCATCCGGCAGAAAACCGATCTTGAGATCGACCGTGGCGGGTTTCCCGACCGGCTTCGACCAGCCGAGCTGATCGACCTTCGCGACTGCCTTGGTCAAATCCGCATGGACGACACCGCTGGCTATGTTGGCGCCTTTGCCCGTCAGCGTCGCGTGAATGCTGGGCGAGCCGATTACCCAGTCGGTCAGGCCGAGGCCGATGGCGGTGCGTTCCGCGTCGTTGAGCGTGCCGGAAAAATCGAAGCTCGACCCCGGTCCCTTGGTCGGCACGAAACTCTCTGTCCAGACGACCTGTAGCGGCGATGTTCCGTTGAGGCTAACCTGCCCCTTCGCCTTGAGACCGCTGCGCACAACATCGATGTCGAGCGTGCCATCGGTGATCGAGAGGTCCTTCTGGATATTCGGAATTCCAACCTTCTCGGCATGCGCCGTGCCGGAGAAATCGACATCGTCCATCTTGACGGTCTTGACCAGCGGCAATCGTAGCTTGGCGCTGAGCGAGCCTGTGCCGCCGATGGTCGATGGATCCAGACCGAAGCCACGAATGAGCTTCAGCGGCTCGTGATCGAGGAGACCCAGGATGTCAGCGGTTGCTGCATTGGCTGTCAGCTCGATGTCGCCGATACTGTGTTTGTTGGCAAGCTCGCCATCGGCGAAATGGCCGTTCGTGACCGCGATCGGTTTGCCCGGCGCAACCATGACCGTCGCCGAAGAGACCCAGGCGTCGAAGCGGTTGCCCTGCAAGGTGCCGCGCGCGGAAACGCCGGTCATCGGCGGCATGCCGTCGAGATAGCTGACCTGAGCGCCGCTGACGTTGAAATTGAAATGAACGCTGTCGTCGGGGATCGCCTTGCCTTCGTCGGCGTCGGCGAACATGTCGGCCGGCACGTCGACGGCGAAGTCGCCCTTTTCGAGCATACCGCCACGCATGTTCTTGGCGACCCATTCCCGCGCATGGGACGACACCGGTAGCGGCCATATGGCGCGCACCGTATCGACGGGAATGGTCGCCATGGTCCCTTTCACATGGATGGCGGGCGAACGCGGGCCGGACTCGACCGTGCCCGCCGCGCTGATCTTGCCTCCGGCGACACCGAGCGTGATGTCTTCGATGTCGAGCGCGCGCTTGTCGAAATCGAGCAGCATCGCGATGCGCGCATTGTCGAGTTCGAAGGGCCCCTCGAAGAAACCCGGAATCTCTGTCGTGGTCTTGCCTGCGCGGAGATCGACGCGCGCCGTGGATATATCGAGGCCCGTGCCCAGCACATAATTGACGTGACCGCTGAGCGAGGCGCTATGCGGGCCGGCCTGCAGCACGAGTTGCTTGAGGTCGAGACGCCGCTTTATGGCATCGAGCGTAAGTTCGGCCCGCGCCCGTTCGATCGAAACCGGCGCCTGCTGCAAGCCGGGAAGAACGAAACTGCCCTTGCCCGCCTCCAGGGTCAGCCGCGCGCCGATTACATTGCCGTTCGGCTGCATGTCGAGCGTGCCGTCGGCATTCAGCGGCGCGTCGAAGACCGCGTAATTGGCAAAGCTCGGCGACATGCGGGCGAGCGCCGACGGTACGAAGTTGCTGGCCTTCACGGCGACATCGACTGTCTTTCCGTCCGCAGCCAGCGCACCGTTGAGATCCAGATGGCTGGTCGTCTCGCCGATCTTCACATCCGCGGCGAGCTGGCCGCTGATCCCGCGACGTCCCCGGTCGAGCAGAAAATGGGCGTTGGGTGCTTCGAAGGTGACGCCGTTCACCTCGTCGATGAAATGCAGCGTCGCATTCTGGACGCCGACATGCCGAAGATGTCCCAGGGTCGGATCACTCTTGCCGCCATCCAGCAGTGCTTCCAGCAGGGGCCCGAGGAAGGCGCCCGCTTCACGCTTTTCGGTCGTCGCGCCCGACGGCGCGAGCCCCAGCGAAATCCCTTCGGGGCGGCGGACCAGCGTGACGCTCACATCGTAGATATCGATATAGGTCGGCGCGATCCGGCCGATCAGGAGCGCCGGCACGCTCAGCCGGAACGAAAGTTCCGGAATGGTCGCAACCTCGTTCTGGCCTGCTCCGGTCAGATGCACGTCGACGAGGCGCAGGCCCAACTGCCGCGTCTCGGGGGACCAAAGGAGAATCGTGTTGCCGATCGTCAGCCGCCCGCCTTCGAGTTCGCCGCGCGCCGAGTCCTCGATGATCTGGCTGAGAATGGGGAGGGGGATCGGCCCGGACGACAGGCGCCAGGCGAGCACCGCAAGCAGAACCGCCGTCGCCGCAACGGCAACGCCCAGAACCTCAAGCGCAATCTTACTCGTCCGGCGTATCAAGAAACGACTGATCTCCTTTCGCTCGCCTTATCCCCGTTCCGCCCCAACTGACGCCCTGCCCCTCGACGCGTCGCTGGATGCGATCCGGGGACGACAGAATGCCGCGACGAGATCGCACCCGTTCTTTTACCCGCAGCCACCGACGAAGTCTCCCAAATTGGCGTCACTAACCCGACACGAAGCGATGGCGGTATTTACGATGATGCATTTTTAGCGCCAAATGTAGGCAAGGGGGCGGCGGCGCCGTCCGACTGGAAAGACATTCGATTGGAGGCGAGGTCATGGCGAAAGCGGTTCGATCCAAGAAGTCTGGCGTAAAGGCGAAGAAGACGGCACCGAAGGCAAAAGCTGCCAAGGCGAAGAAGCCGACAGCAAAGAAGGTGGCGAAGAAGGCTGTGGCCAAGAAGCCGGTAAAGCCGAAGAAGGCCACGGCGAAGAAAGCCCCCGCGAAGAAAAAGTCTCCCGCCAAAAAGACCAGGCCGGTCGTAAAGGCAAAAAAGGCGCCCGCCAAAAAAACTCCGGCCAAGAAAGCAGCTGCCAGGAAGCCGGCCGCCGCGAAAAAGCCGGCGGCGAAAAAAGCGGCCGCAAAGCCTGCGGCGAAAGCCGTGGCGAAGCCCAAACCAGCCGCCAAGCCGAAAGCAGCCCCGAAACCCGTGGCAGCGGCCGCCAAGCCCAAGGCTGCGCCCAAACCGAAACCGGCCCCCAAGCCCGTCGCGCCGATGGCGCCCGCAGGCGCGGCCGACCGGCAGACGGCCCCGGCTCCCGCCGCACCTGCGCCAGCCCCCGTCAGCAAACTTCCGGCTGTCGGCGAAAAGGCGCCCGACTTCTCGCTGCCGGCCGACGATGGCAGCACGATTTCCCTGGCGAGCCTCGCCGGCAAGAAGGTCGTTCTCTATTTCTATCCGAAGGACGACACGCCCGGCTGCACCATCGAAGCGATCGCCTTCTCGGCGCAGAGAGCGGCCTTCGAGGAAGCCGGCACCGTGGTCCTGGGTGTCTCCAAGGACTCGGTGGACGATCACTGCAAATTCCGCGACAAGCACAACCTGACCATCAGGCTGCTCTCGGATGAAAGCGGCAAGATGCTGGAAGCCTATGGCGTGTGGGGCGAGAAGAACCTTTATGGCCGCACCTATATGGGCATTGAGCGCACCACGTTCCTGATCGACGGCGGTGGCACCATCCGCCAGGTCTGGCCGAAGGTGAGAGTCGAAGGCCATGCCGACGAGGTCCTCGCGGCGGTGAAGGGCCTCTGAGCGGCGGCCCCTCTAACGACGGATAATGAGTTGAGCAGCGAAGCCCTTTCCGCACCCCCGGTTGCCGACGGGGCTTCGCTCGCTGAAGCCGCGCGCAGCGTTCTCGAATGTCCCGATGCGGACGGCAAGGCTGCCCGCGCGCACGAGGTCGCGGAACTCTGGCGGAGCGGCCATTTCGGCCTTACCGCAGGCGAGATGCCCGCTCGTCCCTCGCGTCCGGAACGGCCTCCACTGCTTGCACCCAATCAGATGCCGCGCAGGACCTTCAAGGGTCCGCGCGGGCGCTTCGCTCTGCTTCACGCACTTGCCCATATCGAGCTCAATGCGATCGATCTCGCCTTCGACATAGCCGGTCGCTTCGCCGGACGGATGATCGACGGCTCATGCCTGCCCCGCGCTTTCTTCGACGACTGGATCAAGGTCGGCGATGAGGAGGCGCGGCACTTCGCCGCCCTGCAGGCAAGGCTCCGCGCGATGGGTGGATGTTATGGCGATCTTCCCGCCCATGACGGGCTATGGCAGGCCGCCGAGGAAACCAGCACCGACCTTCTGGCGCGCCTTGCCGTCGTGCCTCTCGTGCTCGAAGCACGCGGGCTCGACGTGACTCCTCCCATGATCTCAAGGTTAACGGAGGCCGGCGATCACGAGAGCGCCGAAGTGCTCCGCATGATCTATCTCGACGAGCAGCAACATGTTGGGGCCGGTGCCCGCTGGTTCGACTACTTGTGCGAAGCCGGCAAACTCGATCCTGCGGCGACATTTCAAATGCTCGTTCGCAGACATTTTCGCGGCATTCTGAAACCGCCATTCAACTTCGAGGCTCGTGACGCGGCGGGCCTTGAGCGCACCTTCTACGAACCGCTCTCATCGCGTTGAAAAGACTTTTCTTTCCCGTCCCATTAAGCGACAGTATTTCCGAACGCCGGGGGCGGCGATAACCGCATCAATGGAATATTAAGGACACAGGCCAAGACTAAGGGCTGTGTTGAAAGCTTCACGTAAATCCATTGAGATAGGCGCGGGCAAAATTGAGGGGGTATGGCGCATGAGGGGCGTGCACCATAAGAACTCGGAGTTTGGCGAAACGGTGCGCAAGTTCCTGCGGCACCACTACGTCGAACGCCAGATTTACCTGCGCAGTCATGGTCAGGTTCAGTTCATATCGCTGTCGCCGTTCACGCAAGCCGTGTTCGCCGCGATCGCATTCGTCTTTTTCAGCTGGGTTGCGTTTTCATCCGTCAACGTCGTCTTCAAGCAACAGATCATCGCCTCGAAAGAGCAGCGCTATGTGAAGATGCAGGGCGCCTATGAAGAACGGATCGCCCAGCTTCAATCCGCCTACGATCAATTGAACGGACAGCTCGTCATCTCCCAGGAGCGTTTCCTCGCGACGACCCGCGAACTGGAAGACAAGCACCGCCAGCTTACTCAACTCATGAGCCAGAGCCAGTCCGCGAGTTCGGAACTGGACGGCATGCGCCGCCGCTACGCCGCTACCGAGAAGGGTGCCGCCATGGCGGCCCGCGGCAATACGATCCTGATGTCCGTCGATCAGGATTCCGACGGTGCCGATATCGGGCATACGACGACCCGGCCCCAGCGGGCAGCCGATGCCGAGAGCTATGTGGTCGATGGCGCTGAAAATGGTGGTCTGGACATTGCGGGCCTCGCCGGCGGCCAGGGCGATCACAACGGCACAGCGTCCCAAATTGACGCAAGATTGACCAAACTGGACCGTGCGCAGCAAGGCCTCATCAATTCCGTCGAGGAAACAACCGACCGCAAGATCAAGGAACTGAAGTCGATCATCGGCATGACCAATGTTGCCGAAGTGAAGACTCTTTCCGGGCAGGCGGGCCATGCGAAATCGAAAACGCCGATAGCCGAAGGCGGCCCTTTTCTCGGCCTGGCGGAAGGCGAAGCTCTCGCAGGTGGCGATGGCGACAGCGCCTTTTCGAAACAGCTCTACAGGGTCAGCCAGAATCTCAACACGATGGGCGATCTTGAGAAATACATTGCGAAAATGCCGTTGGCTGAACCTCTTCTCAGCTATCACGAGACGAGCGGCTTCGGGCCGCGCGTCGACCCGTTCAACGGGAGAATGGCCTTCCATGCCGGTGAAGATCTGGCGACGGATTACGGTGCGCCGGTCTATGCGACGGCAGCCGGCACCGTCATCTATGCCGACTGGAAGGGTGCCTATGGCCGCATGATCGAAGTCGATCTCGGCAATGGCTTCCACACCCGTTACGGCCATCTGAGCCAGATCAGCGTCAAGGTTGGCCAGAAAATTGCATTTCGAGACGTCATCGGCAGAGTCGGGTCCTCTGGACGCAGCAGCGGGCCGCATCTTCACTACGAGGTCTGGTTCGGCGGTATTGTCCGTGACCCCTCCAAGTTCATCGAGGCAGGGCATTATGTTTTCGCGAAACAAGGATAAAGAGACAGACGTGAAGCCGGCCGCCCCGGTTGTGGCGCCGGTTCCGAGCGCGCCGGTCAAACGGACAGGCGTGCGCACGGCTCCCTCCATCATCTCGAACGATCTCGTGGTGCATGGAAACCTGACAGCGACCGGCGACATCCAGGTCGATGGCACGGTCGAAGGCGACATCCGCAGCCAGTCGCTGACCATCGGCGAAAAGGCATCGATCAACGGTGAGATCGTCGCGGAGGACATCGTGATCCGCGGTCGCGTCATCGGCACGATCCGCGGACGTCGCGTGCAACTCGCTTCGACCTGCCATGTCGAAGGCGACATCCTGCATGAAGCTCTCGCAGTCGAAACCGGCGCCTTCTTCGAAGGCAATTGCCGCCACTCCGACGATCCGATCGGCCAGGCCTCCTCTTCGCGCAGCGCGAACGGCCTTCGCCCGGCCGCCGGCCCGATCGCGACGCCCCGCCCCGCAGCGGCGGCCCCGGCACCGCGCCCCGCCGACCCGGGCGCAAGCCCTGTCGTCGTTGGCGATGGCGGCGTGGTCGTGAAGCGTCCGGCGGCCCAGTAAGGCCGCAACACAAATCTCTCCACTTTGCCCAAAAGGCATCCAAGAATTGAGCCGCGATGGATCGTTCCACCGCGGCTCTTTTTCGATCCGGTGTGTGATCCCGCGACCGCTTGCCGTCGAGCCATTGCGCAGGATCAACGCCACCGTCGCGGATGAGCCGTACTGCTATCCCTGATCGCAGATGCCACAATCACATGGGAGAGCGACCGATGAAAAAGCTGGCCCTTCTGCTCGGTGCCCTGACCTTCCTGCTGGCTCCCTCGGCGTCCCAGGCGCGGGAGGCAAAGTCCGGCTTCGATACCGACGCACGCGTTGCACTCGATGGCTATGAGGCACTCGTCGAGCAGCAACTGGAATGGACACTCGCCAGCCTCAAGACATTGGCTGCCACGGAGGAAGCCGTTTCCGGTGATTGGGAGCATCTGAAAGGCCCACTCGGAAAACTCGCCGAAGGCATGCCGACCCATGCCGCGATCTGGTTCGCACGGCCGGACGGTTCGTACTTCACGGTGGAAAAGGGACTGACCGATCAGAATCTCAAGGACCGCGCCTATTTTCCCCTCCTCCTCGGCGGTCGGGACGTCGCGGGCGATCTGGTAATCAGCAAATCGACAGGCAAGAAGTCCGTCGTCGTCGCGACGCCGGTCAAGGCAGACGGCAAGGTCGTCGGTGCTCTTGGCATCTCCATTAGCGTCGAGCAGCTCGCGCAGCTCGTCGAGGACAGGATGCGATTTCCGAAAGACGTCGCCTTCTACGCGCTGGACACCCAGGGGCAAACCGCGCTCCATCGTGAGACGAAGCTGATGTTCGAGTTTCCCTCCGACATGGGGAGCCCGACGCTGTCGGCGGCCGTCAAGACCATGCTGACTGAGCCGGAGGGCATGGTCAGCTATGAATTCGGCGGCAAGCAGAAGCTCGCTATATTCCAGAAGTCGAAGCTGACCGGATGGGTCTTCGTCCTGGGCAAGACAAAATAATCCCGCCCCGCCCCGTCGAGGACCGCGCTATTCGATATCCTCGACCGCTTCGGTTCCGCCCTTCACGCGTGCGGCAAGCGCCGCCGCCATGAAGTCGTCGAGATCGCCGTCGAGCACGTCGGAGGGCGACGGGCTTTCGATGCCCGTGCGCAGGTCTTTCACCATCTGATAGGGCTGCAGCACGTAGGAACGGATCTGGTGACCCCAGCCGATATCTGTCTTGCTCGCAGCCTCCGCCTGCGCCACGGCTTCGCGCTTTTCAAGCTCGAGCTCATAGAGCCGGGCGCGGAGCATATTCCAGGCGGTGGCGCGGTTCTTGTGCTGCGAACGCTCGTTCTGACAGGCGACGACGATGCCGGTCGGAATATGCGTGATGCGCACCGCGCTGTCCGTCGTGTTGACGTGCTGGCCGCCGGCGCCCGACGAACGATAGGTGTCGATGCGGCAGTCGCTTTCCTTGACGTCGATGTTGATCGAGTCGTCGACCACCGGATAAACCCAGACGCTCGAGAAGCTCGTATGCCGTCGCGCGTTGGAATCGTAGGGCGAAATGCGCACCAGGCGATGGACACCAGATTCCGTCTTCAGCCAGCCGAAGGCGTTGTGTCCCTTGACGATGATCGTCGCCGACTTGATGCCGGCCTCTTCGCCGTCATGCCGCTCGACCAGCTCGACCTTGTAGCCCTTGCGTTCCGACCACCGGGTGTACATGCGCAGCAGCATCTGCGCCCAGTCCTGGCTCTCGGTGCCGCCGGCACCCGCATGCACTTCGACGTAGGCGTCGTTGCCGTCAGCCTCGCCGGCGAGCAGCGTCTCGATTTCGGCTTTGCGCGCTTCTTCGCGCACGCTCTTGAGCGCGGTTTCGGCTTCCTTGACGATGCCGGCATCGCCCTCGGCCTCGCCCATCTCGATCAGCTCGATATTGTCGTTGAGGCCGGACTCGAGATGCAGATAGGCGTTGATCGCCTCGTCGAGACGCGTACGCTCCGCCATCAGCGAGCGGGCCTTCGCCGGATCGTTCCAGAGATTGGGGTCTTCGGCGCGAGCGTTCAGTTCATCGAGGCGTTTGCGGGCAGAATCCCAGTCAAAGATGCCTCCTCAGCAGTCCCAGGGACTGCTTGATTTCATCGGCTATTGCCTGGGTCTCGGAACGCATCGATCTGGCCTCCGTAAATGCGGGGCGGAAAATAAGCCGAACGCGCGCGGGTGTAAACCCGCCCACGTCCGGTTGCACGATATAGCTCTCAGTAAAGTCCGCCCGTACCTGAATCGACCGCCCCGCCGCCACCCGAAGGCTGGCCGGACGACGTACCGCCATCGAGGCCGGTCACCGGCGTACCCGTGACCACGCCAGCAGACGACGAAGAGGATGACGATTGCGGCTCGGTGCCTTCCTTGAAGGCTTCGAGAATGACGTCCGGATCGCTCGATGAGGCGAGCTGCCCCGTCTTGTGATCGATTTTCACGAGACTGATGCCCGGTGGAATGCGGAACGGAATCGCCGGATCGCTTCCGATTTCGGCCTGCATGATATCGCGGAAAATCGGCGCAGCCGTGCGCCCGCCCGTCTCGGCGCGCCCGAGGGGCGTCGGATTGTCGTAGCCGACGAAAACGCCGACTACGAGGTTCGGCGAATAGCCCATGAACCAGGCATCGCGCTCGTCACTCGACGTACCCGTCTTGCCGGCAAGCGGAACAGGCACGACCTTGATCGCCGACCCCGTGCCGCGCTGAATGACGCCTTCGAGCATCGACGTGATCTGATAGGACGTCTGCGGGCTTTCGATCTGCTCGCGATTGTCCGGCAAGTCCGGCGGCGACTGGTTCGCCCAGTCGGCATTGCAATCGGGGCAGGCGCGATTGTCCTGCTTGTAGATGGTCCGGCCCCAGCGATCCTGCACGCGATCGATGAGCGTCGGGGTGACCTTCTTGCCGCCATTATCGAAGACCGCATAGGCGGCGGCGAGACGCATCAGCGTCGTCTCGCCTGCACCGAGCGACATCGACAGCACCGGCTGCATGTTGTCGATGATGCCGAAGCGATGCGCATAATCGACGACCTTGTCCATGCCGATCGCCTGTGCGAGCCGCACGGTCATCACATTGCGCGAATGCTCCAGACCGAAACGCAGCGTCGACGGTCCGAAGAAATCGCGCTCATAGTTTTCCGGCTTCCACAACGCGAGGCCAGGGCCCTGATCCATGACGAACGGGGCGTCGAGCACGAGGCTCGCCGGCGTGAAGCCATTGTCGAGCGCCGCCGCATAGACGAAGGGCTTGAACGACGAACCGGGCTGGCGCAGCGCCTGCGTCGCGCGATTGAATTCGCTCTGGTCGAAGCTGAACCCGCCCTGCATCGCAAGCACGCGACCCGTATGCGGGTCCATCGCGATGACCGATCCGTTGACGCCCGGAACCTGACGAAGCGCATAGTGATCTGCCGCGCTCGCCCCTTTCTTGAAGATGGGCTCGACATAGACGACGTCGCCAATGGCCAGTGCGTCCGCCGGCTGCTTCAGCACCGGGCCGAGATACTGATCCTTGATCGACTGACGCGCCCAGCTCATGTCGGCGAAGGGGATGGTGCCGGTCTTCACATCGGTGGAGAACTTGCCGTTGGGCAGATGCTCAGGCAGCAGACCGACCTTGGCGCTCGTCGGCGTCAGATCGAGCACCACGGCAAGCGTCCAGGGCGCGAGATCGTCCGCGAACTTCTGCTTCTCCAGCGCCTCCTGCCAGTTTTCACCGGGCTGCAGCTTGGCGAGCGGCCCGCGATAGCCGTGGCGCTGATCGTAGTCGACGAGGCCCTGACGCAGCGAGCGGCGAACGATCGCCTGCAGATGCGTGTCGATGGTGGTGCGAACCGACAGGCCGCCTTCGTAGAGCTTCGCCTCGCCATATTGCGCATAGAGTTCGCGGCGCACTTCCTCGACGAAATATTCCGCATCGGGAAGCTGCACGCCGACGGGGCGCTGATAAGTCTCGAACGGCTCGGCCTGCGCCTGTTTCGCTTCTTCGTCGGTGATGAAACCGTCTTCTTGCATACGGCCGATCACCCAGTTCCGGCGCGCAATGGCACGGTCGCGATGGGTATAGGGATTGTAGTTCTCAGGCCCTTTCGGCAGCGAGGCAAGATAGGCGACCTGTGCGATCGAAAGCTGATCGAGAGGCCTGTCGAAATAATTGGTCGCCGCCGCCGCGACGCCGTAGCTGCCCGTGCCGAGATAGATTTCGTTCAGATAGAGCTCGAGGATCTTGTCCTTCGAATAGGCCTTCTCCATCCGCAGCGAGAGCAGGATTTCCGTAATCTTGCGTTGCGCATTGCGGTCGCGCGTCAGGAGGAAGTTGCGCGCCACCTGCTGCGTGATGGTCGATGCGCCGACAAGCCGGCGGTCGTTGATGACGTTGAAGACGTTGTCGACCATGGCGCGCGCGATGCCGACAGGATCGACACCGCTATGCGTATAGAAATTCTTGTCTTCGGCGGCGAGGAAGGCCTGGATCAGCCGCTTCGGAATGGCGTTGATGGGCACATAGATGCGCCGCTCCCGCGCATATTCCGCAATCAGTTCACCGTCGCCCGCGTGAACGCGGGTCATCACAGGCGGCTCGTAATTGGCCAGCTTCGAATAATCCGGAAGTTCGATGTTCATCTGCCAGAGCAGATAGCCGGCGGCCAGCAGCCCGCCCGCGACGACGACCAGAAAGATGGCGGATATGACTGTGAGAACTCTCAACATCGGGCTCAAATGCCCCATCCTTCTCGTTGGACATCGCTTGCATGCCCCCGATCCGGCGGCGGGCCGGGATGCAGCGCGACATTTAGCACGGTCTCATTCCGGGAAACCACCCGCGAGTGCATGAAGTATGGTTAACACCCCGGGCAGGCCGTCATAGCCGATCGTGACACCGCCGCAATGGCTCCATATTTAGTTGGGCCCCTCGGCCAGCCTGTCATCGAAATAGCGCGCGACGGCCTTCACGAAGGAGCTCGCCACCGAAGCACGCCACTTGGGCGACGTCAGCCGCTTCTCTTCCGTGCTGTTGGTGAGGAAACCAAGCTCGACCAGCACGGACGGCACGTCCGGCGCCTTCAATACGACGAAGCCCGCGAAACGATGCGTCGGCTCCAGAAGCGTCGTCGTCTGCCGGGCGTAATCGACAACCGACTTCGCGAAATGAACCGAATAATTCTTGGTCTCGCGCTGCGCGAGGTCGATGAGGATGCTGGTGACTTCGGGGGACTCGCCCTTGAAGTCGATGCCGGCAATCGCGTCGGAGAGGTTTTCCTTGCGCGCCAGCTCCGCAGCCTCCTTGTCGGAAGCCGTCTCGGACAGCGTATAGACCGACATGCCGCGCACATCCGATTTTGAAATCGAGTCCGCATGGATCGAAATGAAGAGATCGGCCTTGTAGCGCTGCGCGATCTGCACGCGCTCGCGCAGCGGAATGAAGATGTCCCTGTCGCGCGTCATGTGAACTTCGTAACGCCCCGTCGCCTTGAGGCGTTTGGCAAGTTCCTTGCCGAAGGCCAGCACGACGTCTTTCTCGACAACGCCGCTCTGGCCATGTGTTCCCGGATCGACGCCGCCATGCCCGGGATCGATGACCACGATACGCCGGCGGTCATGCCGGGCCGAAGGGGCAGCCGGCACGGACTGCACTGGCGTAGCGGCCGGCGCTTCCGCTGCCACGGCGGCCTTGTCCGAATAAGGCAGCCCGGCCGATTTGACGAAACTGTCGCGGTCCGTCGGTCCGAGATCGATGACGATCCGCCGCCCGAAACCTCCCTGCGGATCGAGAACGAAGTTCCGCGCAACCGCGACCGGTCCGGTCGTGTCGATCACCACACGGAACGTATCGTCCTGAAATTCGCCATAGCGATAATCGGCGATGACGCCGCGCCCCTTCTCGCCCGCATTTTCGGGCAGGTTGGAGCGAAGCTTCGGAAAATCGATGATGACGCGATAGGGATCGGCCAGCGTGAAGACGTGATACTGGACCGCGCTCGATCCGCTGAGTTCGACCACAAAGCGCGTCTCCGAACCGCGATCGCCGACGCGAATGCTGGAAACGGCGGCCCCTGTCGCGCCAGCGATAGACGGCACGGTTCCAGTGGCAGGCGTCTGAGGCGCGGTATCGTCGGGCATCGCCGAAGCCGGCGCCGGCAGCGCCGCTTCATTTACCGCCCCTGTCGCATCGTCCGGATGCGAGGCCTGCTCTGAGCGGGGCGAACTGAGGGGGATCGTTCCGAGGATGCCTTTCTCGGCCCGGGCGGGGCTCGCGAGCAATGCGGCGAATGCCGCCGTCAGAACAAAAGCCAGGGCGAACGACGACCGGGACGCCTTCGGCATCCTGCTTCCCGCCGGCCGCGCCAAGGCGGCCCCCTGCCCTTTATTCAGCATAACCTAGCGAATCCCGCCATCCGCAGCCGTTTTCACCGGCGCGGCCGCTCCCCGCTGACAAAGCGGAAGGTGAATCAGTCGCGTGCAGCTAATCTATTCTGGCGAGAATAGTTTATAAACCATTAGCCAGCCGGAAAACTTCACGCTTTCTCAATGACTAGCATGGTTAATGGCTTGTATCGGCCTGCCTTGCCGCTTCCCGGCCAAGCCATCGCTTGCCAAATCAGGAGCGCGCAAAGTACAAGACAAAGGCTAGCCGGTTTGGCTTTCCCTTCGGGTACCCGGTTCTTTAAGCCGGTTCCCTGGTCCGAAGAGCCGGAAGATCACGGCGGACCCCGCCCCCGCGACTGGCGGTGCGGCAGTTTCAGGTTCGCCCCTTTTGGTTTCTCTGGCTGATTACGACGCCAGACCGCCCGAGCGAGTTCGACGCTCGTCCCGCCTGCCGGCTTCCGATGGAACCGAGGCGGTCACGACGATTTCCGCCCGCCCCCGGCGAACAAGGGGGTACCGAAGGTTGAGATGCACGACGCAACCACGCAGATGAAGAAGGCAGAGGCCATAGAGGTTCGCTCGACACGCGAATTTTCGGCGCTTGCTCTTGCTGCGCGTTACGTGCTCGCCGCCTCCCGATCACTGATCCGATCCGGCTCTCTCGCCGCGCCCATTTCCCATGTGGTAGCGGCCCGCCGGGTTCACACAATCGGCGCCCGCCCGCGCCCGCTCGGCCGCATGAATTTGCGCCTTGTCCTGCGTGGCGGCCGGCGCCCCGGAGATATTCTCAATGGCCAACAAGATGCTTATCGACGCGACCCACCCCGAGGAAACTCGGGTCGTGGTCGTGGCCGGCAACAAGGTTGAAGAGTTCGATTTCGAGTCCGAAGCAAGAAAGCAGCTTCGGGGAAACATCTACCTCGCGAAGATCACGCGCGTAGAGCCATCGCTGCAGGCAGCCTTCGTCGAATATGGTGGCAACCGCCACGGCTTCCTCGCCTTCAGCGAAATTCATCCCGACTATTACCAGATCCCGGTCGCAGACCGCGAAGCGCTGTTGAAGCAGCAGGCTGCCGCCGCGCGCCGCGAGGCCGAGGAAGAAGATCGCGACGAGGCGGATGCCTCCCCGGCACAGACGGGCGAGGCGGCTGAGGCCGCGCCCGAGAACGGCGCCGACGCGGAGACGCATGCTTCCGATGACGGCCATGGCGAAGCCAGGCCCGAAGCGGCGCATGACGAAGAGCATGCGCATGCCGACGACATGCCGGTTGCCCGCGGCGAGACGGAAATCGTTCACTCCGACGACACGATCGAGTCGGTCGGCGCCGGCGACGTTCTCGAAGAGGCACACGAGGAAGCCCAGCCGCGCAAGCAGCGCCACAACTTCCGCAACTACAAGATTCAGGAAGTCGTCAAGCGCCGCCAGATCATGCTGGTGCAGGTCGTCAAGGAAGAGCGCGGCAACAAGGGCGCCGCTCTCACGACCTTCCTCTCGCTCGCCGGTCGCTAGTGCGTGCTGATGCCCAACACAGCCCGCGGCGGTGGCATTTCCCGCAAGATCACGCAGGCTGCGGACCGCAAGAAGCTGAAGTCGATCGCCGAGTCCCTCGATGTGCCGGAAGGCATGGGCCTCATCGTCCGCACGGCAGGCGCCAAGCGCACCAAGGCCGAAATCAAGCGCGACTATGAATATCTGCTGCGCATGTGGGAAAGCGTGCGCGAACTGACGCTGAAATCGACGGCCCCCGCCCTCGTCTACGAGGAAGGCAGCCTCATCAAGCGGTCGATCCGCGATCTCTATGACAAGGATATCGACACCGTCTTCGTCGAGGGCGACGAAGGCTACAAGGAAGCCAAGAACTTCATGCGCATGCTCATGCCGAGCCATGCGAAGAATGTTCAGCAATACAAGGACAAGCTGCCGCTCTTCCAGAAGTTCGGCGTCGAGCAGCAGCTCGATTCGATGTTCAACCCGACGGTCACGTTGAAATCGGGTGGCTACATCGTCATCAATCCGACGGAAGCCCTCGTCTCGGTCGACGTCAACTCGGGTCGCTCGACGAAAGAGCGCAACATCGAGCAGACGGCACTCCGCACCAATCTCGAAGCGGCGGAAGAGATCGCCCGCCAGATGCGCCTGCGCGACCTTGCCGGCCTCGTCGTCATCGACTTCATCGACATGGACGAGAACCGCAACAATCGTGCGGTCGAGCGCAAGCTCAAGGATTGCCTGAAATTCGACCGCGCCCGCATTCAGGTCGGCCGTATCAGCCATTTCGGCCTGATGGAGATGTCGCGTCAGCGCATGCGCTCCGGCGTGCTCGAGGGCTCGACCGTCCAGTGCCAGCATTGCCTCGGCACCGGCCTCGTCCGCTCCGTTGAATCGATGGCGCTGCATGTGCTTCGCGGCGTCGAGGCTGAAGCGGCCAAGGGTCGCGGCGCCGCCTTCACGGTCAAGGTGCCGGTCGAAGTCGCTGTCTACATCCTCAACCAGAAGCGCGCGAGCCTGCTCGACGTCGAGGAGCGTTACGGCACCTCGGTCTATGTCGAGGCCGATCCGACGCTGAAGGGCTCGGAGCATCGCGTCGAGACGGCGGAGGCCCGTGCGCTAACGCGCACGCGTCCGGCGCTCGGCGCCATCAACATCGAGACCGCCTACACGGACGAGCCGGAGCCGGTGGTCGAAGAAGTTGAAATCGAAGAGGACGAAGAGGGCGACGCCGAAGGGCCGTCTCAACCTCGCGAGGTCCGCGAAGCCCGTAGTGGCGATGACGAAGAAGAAGGGCCGCGCCGCAAGCGTCGTCGTCGCAGACGTCGTGGTGGCCGCCGCGAGGACGGACAGGAGCCGGTTGCCGGCAGCGACAGCGCCCCGGGCGAAGCCCGTATCGAATCCGTCGACGCGCAGGATGGCGACGAAGGCGATGAAGAAGACGAAGGCGAGGACGGTGCCGAGGGCGCGACGTCCGAAGCCGGAGACGGTCAGGACCGCCCGCGTAAGCGCCGGCGTCGTGGCCGCCGTGGTGGTCGCCGCAATCGCGGCCGCGAGGAAGGCGGTGCCGAAGCCGGCTCCGACGGCGGACCTCAGCCCGTAATCGGCGAAGCGGAAGATGCCGAGTCCGAAGCGCCGATCCTGCTCTCCTATTCGCGCGACGAAATCGTCCGCGACGAGGCGGAGCATGTGGTCGCCGAGGAAACGGAACAGCGGGCCATCGCCGACGGACCCATCGCAGCCGAAACGGCATCGATCGAGGAAACGCCGGTTGAGATCACGCATGCCGAAGACGCCGCACCCATGACCGACGAGGATGAAACTCTCGCCGAGGTGAAGGCCGCCGTGGAAACACCCACAGCCGCACCTGAGCCGGTTGTAGGCACAACGGCGCCGGAGCCCGAAAAGCCGGAAGGCCCCACCCGCCGTGGCTGGTGGCAGCGTCGTTCCGGCTGATTTTCGGCTGTTGAAAACAAGAAGGGCGCGATCAGATCGCGCCCTTTTCATTTCTGATGCTCGTTCGCGAATGTTGAAACGCCGGTTGCCCCTAACTCAACCAGTCCTTCAATCTGGCGACAGCCTCCTCCATGTCCGCCGTCGAACCGGCGAAGGACATGCGGATGGTGTGCTGCCCGCGCTCCGGATCGAAATCGAGACCGGGCGTCGCGGCAACGCCCGCCTCATGCAGCATCCGGTGACAGAACTCCGTGCTGTCATTCGTCAGCTTGCGAACATCCGCATAGAGATAAAAGGCGCCGTCGGCGGGCGCAAAACTGTCAAAGCCGGCCTTCGGCAATTCATCCAGTAAAAGAGCCCGGTTCGCGGCATATCGCGCGACATTGGCGTCTAGCTCATCGGTCGCATCGAAAGCCGCCGCGCCTGCGGCCTGCGCCACGGATGACGGCGCAATGAAAAGATTCTGAGCCAGCCGCTCCAGCGGACGCACCAGCCGTTCCGGCACGACGAGCCAGCCGAGCCGCCATCCGGTCATGCAATAATATTTCGAGAAGCTGTTGACCACGATCGCATCCGCGGACGAAGCAAGCGCCGTCACTGTCTCCGCGCCGAAGACGATGCCGTGATAGATCTCGTCGGAGATGAACCAGCGACCTTGTGCATGACATGACGTTGCCAGCGCCGCGAGCGCCGTCGGCGTCAGCATCGTGCCCGTCGGATTGGCGGGGCTTGCTTCCAGCACACCGGCAATGCGGCCGTGGCGGCGTTCGGCCTCGTCGATCAATTCCGGCGTCAGCGACCAGCGCGTCTCCGGCCCAACCGGAATGCCGACAGGCGTCAGGCCCAGCGCCAGAAGGATGTTTCTGTATGCCGGATAGCCGGGCTCCGCGATGGCAACCCGCGCCCCTGCATCGAAGCAGGCGAGAAACGCGAGGATGAAGCCGCCCGACGAGCCTGCCGTCACCACCACGCGCTCGGGCACAATGTCGAGATCGTGCCGCTCGCCATAGTGACGCGCGATCCTCTGGCGCAACGACAAGAGCCCGAGCGCATCGGTATAGCCGAGCCGATCTCCATCAAGCGCCCGTGCCGCCGCTTCACGCACGAGACGCGGCGCCGGCGTCGAGGGCTGGCCGACCTCCAGATGCATGACACGTCGGCCGCCCGCGCTTTCAAGCGCCGTCGCATCCCGCATCACATCCATCGCGATGAAGGGCGCAACGCCGCTGCGCTTCGAAATCTCCGGTCCGTCGGCCATCCGTTCGGGGATCAGGATCCCGAAGCCACCGCGCCGAAACCGACGCCATCGCTCTTCGGACTGATACCGAGCGAGCAGCTGCCCTCCGGCAAACCCGTCGGGCACATGATGGCAGCGGCCGGCGAGCGCGCATCCGCCGGGCTCGTCTGCAATGCGCCAAGCGCGGAATTGCCGTCGGCAAGCGCCGCTTGCGCCGCATGTTCGATTGATGCCGCGCCCTTCGGTGCGCCACCGCCGGCACCGGCGAAATAAAGGTTCTTGTTGTTGGTGTTGAGGATGAGAACCGGCGCGAGGAAGGCCGAGGCCAGCCCCTTTGGCGACGAAGGCGACGAGGCGAAGACGACGCCCGTTCCTTCCGCAGCCTGACCGGAACCAAAGGCCCCGTTCATCGTCACGGCACAGGCAACCGCGCCACCCTTCCCGTCGACCACGGCGAAAGAGGTAGTGCCGAAATCGCTGTCGAGCGGCACGGTCGACGCACCGAGCGAACGCGCGGTCTTGTTGGCCACTTCCGTCAACGCATCGCCGGAGCTGCCCTGAATGCCGCTCCAGAGAGCACCCGCGAAAGCGCCGCTGCCGAGGTTGCGCGCCGGTAGCGCGACGAAGACATTGTCAGAAACCATCTGCTGCGCCGGCGCGATTTCAGGCCGGTAATTGAGAAGGTCCGCGCTCGACAGGCTTCCCCCCTTGGCATGCGACTCGGCGATCAGCTGCTGCGCGGTCTCGCCCGAATAGAAGCCGCCAATGCCCCGGCTGCGAATATGTGCGAGCGTCGTTGCCAGGCTCACTTGCGCGAAATTATCGAGTTCGCGGTAGCTGCGCGAACCGTCCGCCGTAAAGAGCCTCTGAAGGTCGGGCGAGTTGACGATCGCGAGTCCACCATCGGCGAGTTGCCGCCCCGTCGCGCGTGAAACCGGGAAACCGGCCGCCGCCAGACGCTCGGCCGGCGATACGAGTTCCGCCCACGGCTTCGAACCATATTTCGCCTGCAGGAGCGCGAAGCCGCGCACGTTGCCGGGAATGCCGAAGGAGCCGCCGCCGATCGGCTGACGGACGAGGAAGGAGATGCTCTCGACGGTCGCCTTGTCGCTTGCCCGCGCAAGGCAGACGCCGCCGCCGCCCAGTCCGGCGGCCGCCGGATAGGTGACGGACAGGGCGAAATAAAGCGCCGTCGCAGCATCGGCGGCATTGCCGCCGCTCTCGAGAATGTTGCGCGCCGCGAGTGCCGCGGTCGGCTCGTCTGCGACAAGTGCGCCGGCGAAGGACGAATCGGATGCGTCCATCGTCGCCATCTTCTTGCCGCCGAGATCGTCGCGCTGATATTTAGTTTCGACCCCGTTGCTCGTGACCGTCGCACCAAGCGGTGCGTCCGAACGTCCCACGTCCGGGAGCATCGAGCAGCCCGCCAGTGAACCGGTGACAAGTGAGCCGGCGAGAACCGCATGTCCAAGCAGCGGAAGCGGCCGGGCTTTCGCCCTGTTCCCGTAAGACCGGGCCCTGCTTAACCAGTTTTGGCGCACGCTTGTCTCCCCCGTTTGGCCGTCTCCGGCCTGTTCACAATTTGGCCTTATTCCCGGCTTTTCTTGCTCTCGCAAAGCACAGGAACGGCATGTCTGGTGCGTTCTAGAAGATGATCTGGTGGTCGATTGACGGGTCTTTCACTCACCCCTACCGTTTAGTCGCCCCGCGCCGGGGTTTCAACGGCGATTTGCCGGTCGAACCTTAGCGGGTGATCCCTGAAAGGTGAAGACAGCTAACGGATGGATGCCGCGACTCCGTCGGTCGTGGATGGGCGCGGGAAGGATCAGGCCGATATTGGCGACACAGATGCACGTCGCCTCGGAACCCGGTTTCGGCATATCTTCGAGGCGGCCTGTCATTGCCGCAGACGATGGAAGCTTCATAGATGTTGACGATATCTCCGGTTAAAGCAGCAGGCACGATCTGCCTCTCGGCGTTGCTTGCCCTTTCGAACGTCGGGACGGCGCTGGCGGACGGCATTTCCCTGGTTCGCGATGCCGAAACCGAGAACATGGTGCGCGAATATGCGACGCCGATCTGGCGGGCCGCCGGCCTCGCCCCCTCCTCCGTTCGCGTCTATCTCGTCCAGGATCCGAGCATCAACGCCTTCGTCGCCGGAGGCCAGCGTCTCTTTCTCAACACCGGCCTCATTACGCAGGTCGACACGCCTCTCGAACTCAGCGGCGTCATCGCCCATGAAACCGGGCATATGGCCGGCGGCCACCTGATCCGTGGACAGGAGGCGATGGACAAGCTGAGCATGCCGATGATCGCATCGATGATCCTCGGTGTCGGAGCCATGGCGGCAGGTGCAGGTGACGTCGGCATGGCCGCCATTGCCGGCGGCGCGACGATCTCGCAGCGCTCCATTCTGGCCTATAGCCGCCAGCAGGAGGCGAGTGCCGACCAGGCCGGCGCCACCTATCTTCAACGGGCGGGTCTTTCCGGCAAAGGCATGCTCGACCTGTTCTCGAAATTCAGGGATCAGGAGGCTCTCTCAAGCACCCAACAGGATCCCTTCATCCGCAGCCATCCGATCTCGGAAGATCGTTTGTCGGCGTTGGAAGAACGGGTCAAGGCCTCGCCCTTTTATAACAGGGAAGATTCCGCCGCCCGCGTGCACGAGCTGAAAATGATCCAGGCAAAGCTGAACGGCTTCGTCGACGATCCCGATGTGACGTTCCGCCGCTATCCGGATTCCGATCAGAGCGACTATGCGCGCTATGCCCGCGCGATCGCCTATCACAAGAACGGCGACAACGATAAGGCGCAGTCGGAGATCGACAAGTTGTTGCAGAAGGAAGGCAACAATCCCTACATCTGGGAATTGAAAGGTCAGGTTTATTTCGAAGGAGGCCGCGTCGCGGACTCCATCGCGCCCTATCGCAGGGCGTTGACCCTCAAGTCCGACGAGCCGCAGCTCCAGCTCGAACTTGCCCAGGCGCTGCTCGCCATCGACAAATCCGACCTCGACAAGCAGGCGCTGGACGTCACGAGCACTCCGGCAAAAACATCGAAGACGAGCAAGGCCGCCGACACGCCGCCGGCGATGCCGACGACCAATGCACCGCAACTGGCACTCGCGCCCAGCGAAGCGCAGCTGACGAAGGAGGCACTCGGCTATCTGCAGGACTCCGTCAAGCGAGATCCCGAGAACCCGACAACCTTTTTCCAGCTCGCCATTGCCTATGGCCGCATGAACAATATCGGCATGGCGGAGCTTTCGACCGCCGAGTATTACGAGTCCATCGGCGAAATGCGCGACGCGCGAGGTCACGCCGGCGTTGCACAGAAACATTTGAAACAGGGCTCGCCCGAATGGCTGCGGGCCCAGGACATCATGCAGGAAGAAGGTTGAGGATGCGTCGTATCGGTTTCATGGCCCTTTTCGTTATGGGCGCATTCGCTTTCGTGTCTCTTCTCGATCATTCAGACTCAGCGGCCGCCGGCACACCAACGACGCAGAGCGGTTTCGACAACGGCCAGCAACTGCAGATCGAAAAGATCGTGCACGACTATCTGCTTGAGCACCCCGAAGTGCTTCTGGAAGCCATGCAGGAGCTCGACAAGAAGCAGGCATCCGTCGAAAAGAAGAAACAGGGCGCGGCGATCGCGAGCAACCGCGCCGCCATCTACGACGATCCGCAGAGCTTCGTCGCCGGCAACCCGAAGGGCGACGTCACCATCGTCGAGTTCTTCGATTACCAGTGCGGCTACTGCAAGCACAGCTTCGGTCCGCTGATGGATACGGTAAGCAGCGACGGCCATATCCGTCTCATCCTCAAGGAATTCCCGATCCTCGGGCCCGAGTCCGTCACCGCCTCGCGCGCCGCCATCGCGTCGATGAAGCAGGGCAAGTATTTTGAATTCCACAAGGCCCTGTTCCGTCACAAAGGCGGTCTCACCGACGAGACCATCATGGAAGTCGCGTCCTCGGTCGGCATCGACACCGAAAAACTGACGCGCGACATGGCCGATCCGAAGATCGAGGCCCTCATCAAGCGCAATTACGAACTGGCCGATGTCCTGGCTATCAAGGGAACGCCGGGCTTCATCATCGGCGGAAAACTCATCCCGGGCGCGCTCGAAAAAGACGAATTCGCCGAAGTCGTCAAGGACGCACGCGAAAGCTGCGGCGCGAACTGCTGAGGGGCACCGCAATGTCGTCCATGGTCGAATACGGCTCGACGGCGCTGCCGCCGGAGATGCTTGAACGTCTGCAGACCGCATCAATCCTGCACGGCTACAAACATCTTCGCATGGCGAAGAACCCCTTCGACCTCGCCCTCTACCCGCTCCTGCTGTGGCAGGTCAGACCGCGCTCGCTGATCGAGATCGGCTCCTTCAAGGGCGGCAGCGCCGTCTGGTTCTCCGATCAGGGTGCGGCTCTCGGCCTCGACATGCAGGTCCATTCCTTCGACATCGCTCAGGTGACGGATGTGAAGCATCCAAATGTCACCTTCCATGCAGGCAACGCGCGCGATCCGAAGACCGCATTTCCTCTCGACTGGATCGCCTCCCTGCCGCGGCCGTTGATCGTCATCGATGACGCCGATCATTTTTACGAAACCACGAAGGCCATCCTCGATCATTTCGCTCCGCTGATGCGGAACGGCGAATATATCGTCGTCGAGGATGGTATCGTCACACCGCTCGGCGTCGCCGACGAATATGACGGAGGTCCGATACGCGCCATCGCGGAGTTCGTGCCCGCCAACACGGCACGCTTCGAGATCGACCGCCGCTACTGCGATCGCTTCGGCCACAACGTCACATGGAACATCGACGGCTATCTGAAATGTATCGCCTGATCTTTCAGATCAAACCCGATAGCGGCGACGACGGATCGGCATATTTCCTCTTCGGCATCCGTCCGGCGAGATAGGCGAGGCGCCCAGCCTCGACGGCAAGCTTCATCGCCCGCGCCATGCGGATCGGGTCTTTCGCCTCGGCGATCGCCGTATTCATCAGCACGCCGTCGCAGCCGAGTTCCATCGCGATGGCCGCGTCGGATGCCGTGCCGACGCCCGCATCGACGATCACCGGCACTTTCGTCTGCTCGATGATGAGGCGAATATTGACCGGGTTCTGGATGCCGAGCCCCGAGCCGATGGGCGCGGCAAGCGGCATGATCGCGCAGCAGCCGAGGTCTTCGAGGCGCTTCGCCATGATCGGATCGTCGGAACAATAAACCATGATCTCGAAGCCGTCTTTGCGCAGCGCTTCGGCGGCGCGCAGCGTTTCGATCATGTCGGGATAGAGCGTCTTCTGGTCGCCCAGCACTTCGAGCTTGACGATATTCCAGCCGCCAGCTTCGCGCGCAAGACGCAGTGTCCGCACGGCATCGTCCGCGGTGTAGCAACCGGCTGTGTTCGGCAGATACATCACCTTCTTCGGATCGATATAATCGACGAGCATCGGCTCTTTCGGGTTCGTCACATTGACGCGACGCACCGCGACGGTAACGATCTCGGCGCCGGCCGCTTCGACGGCGGCGGCGTTTTGCGCGAGGTCCTTGTACTTACCCGTGCCCACGATCAGCCGCGACCGAAAGGCACGCCCCGCAATCGTGAGGCTGTCTTCGCCCGCCGGCTGCACCGGATTGATCTTCGCCGTTTCCGCCACCTGATGTCTCCTTGCGCGGGGCTTCAGCCGCCGCCGACAAAATGCACTATTTCCAGCCGGTCGCCATGCCCGAGCTGCGTCTCGCCATAGGTCGAGCGCGGCACGATCTCGAGATTGCGCTCGATCGCGACCTTGCGAGGGTCGAGTTCGAAACGCTCGATCAGCGCCAGCACCGTCAGCGGCGCCTCGATCTCGTGAATATCGCCATTGATGGTCAGCTGCATGCCGCGCTCGCAGGGCCTTGCCGGGCCGTTTCGGGGGTGCCGCAGGGGCATCCCGGTTCTTCATCCGGCCTGTTAACACCCTCCGCTTCGCCGGATAATGGGTGAGCAGTCCGCGCAATTCAAGCGGTGCCGCCGACAGGGTTAAAGCCTTTCGTCCCTTGAGGGACTTGCGTATAACTGGACCGCCTCGAATCGGGGATCGGGGCGCGGGGGCTGACAATCGGACACAATCCCGCCCTTTTCCCACACATAATCCGGAACGCCGGGACCTGGGACGAAGATGGCCAAACGGGCTACCAAATCCGCCGCCAAGCCGATCGCCAACAAGCCGATCTATGTGCTGAACGGCCCCAATCTCAACCTGCTGGGCCAGCGGGAGCCGGAGATTTATGGCCGCGCGTCCCTCGCCGACATCGAGAAGATGGTGGCCGCACGCGCAAAGGCGCTGGGCGCTTCCGTCCTCTGCCTCCAGAGCAATCACGAAGGCGAACTCGTCACCTGGATCCAGGAGGCGCGTACCATGGCGCGCGGCGTCATCATCAATGCCGGTGCCTATTCGCATACCTCGATCGCCATTCACGACGCGCTGGCGATGCTCGACGTGCCGATCGTCGAGGTTCACATCTCGAACATCTACAAGCGCGAGAGCTTCCGGCATCACTCGCACATCTCTTCGGTCGCCAAGGGCCTCATCTGCGGCCTCGGCGTGAAGGGGTATGAGCTTGCCCTCGAAGCGATCCTCACCGACATTTCAAAATAGGATTCCGACATTGGCCGCACCACGCCAACCGGCACCCAAATCAGACAAGTCATCAGCACAAGAGAGTAGCGCAAGCGAGATGAGCAAAGCAGGCGTCGATCAGGAGTTGATCCGGCAGCTGGCGTCTCTCCTCAAGGAGACGGACCTCAGCGAAATCGAAATCGAAACCGGCTCGCTGAAGCTGCGTGTCGCGCGTCAGGTAAACCAGGTGACGGTTCCCGTCGCCGCGCCGGCAGTCGCGCCGGCCGCCGCCGCACCCGCGGCTCCGGCGCCCACGGACGCATCGCATCCCGGCGCGCTGACCTCGCCGATGGTCGGCACGGCCTATCTCGCGGCCGAGCCAGGCGCGGCACCCTTCGTCACCGTCGGTTCCAAGGTGACCGCCGGCCAGACCGTGCTCATCATCGAGGCGATGAAAACGATGAACCACATTCCGGCGCAGCGCGCGGGAACGGTGACCAAGATCCTCGTCGACGACGGCCAGCCGGTCGAGTACGGCGAGCCGCTCGTCATCATCGAATAGGCCGGACGTGTTCGAAAAAGTCCTCATCGCGAACCGTGGCGAGATCGCGCTTCGCGTCCATCGCGCCTGCCGCGAAATGGGTATCAAGACGGTCGCCGTTCACTCGACGGCGGACGCCGACGCCATGCATGTGCGCCTAGCCAATGAGAGCGTCTGCATCGGTCCGGCTCCGGCGAGCGAAAGTTACCTGAACATTCCGGCTATCATCTCCGCCTGCGAGATCACGGGCGCCGACGCCGTCCATCCGGGTTACGGCTTCCTCTCCGAGAATGCCCGCTTCGCCGATATTCTCGCGGCTCACGGCATCACCTTCATCGGACCGAGCGGCGATCACATCCGTCTGATGGGCGACAAGATCCAGGCAAAAGTCACCGCGAAGTCGCTCGGCATCCCTTGCGTGCCAGGCTCCGACGGCGCCATCACCTCCGACGAGCAGGCCTATAAGGTCGCGGACGAAACGGGGTATCCCGTGCTCGTGAAGGCGGCTGCCGGCGGCGGCGGACGCGG